>JANWYX010000395.1 GCA_025055055.1 Caldilinea sp.
AGATCGCCAACAGCCTGGGGCTGGTGACCGAGCCGCAGGCCACCGCCACCGTCCAGGCCCAGATCGACGCCACCGCTACAGCCGCAGCATGGACGCCCACGCCGACGGCCACGGTGGACGCCGGCAATCCGGTCACGGCCACGGCCACGCCGATCCCCACGCCGCCGATTCCACCGACGCCTGCGATCATCACCGAAACGCTCTATGCGGAAACGTTGGACGCGTTCCAAAAGTCGCTGCAGCAGGTGGCCGGCTTCACGCTCGACGAGTATAAGCAACTGATCCGCGCTCGCCTGTTGCGCGAGAAGCTGCAAGAGGTCATCGCAGACGAGCGGGTGTCGCCGACGGAAGAGGCTGTGCACGCTCGCCACATTTTGCTGCGCATACGCGAGCCTGCGCCGACGCCCACGCCGCTGCCCGAAGGCGTGACACCCACACCCACGCCGGAGGGTATGCCGACGCCTACGCCGACGCCCGAACCGCGCACCGAAGAGGAGACGCTGGCGCTGGCCAACGAGCTACGCCAACGGCTGCTGAACGGCGAAGACTTTGCCGCGCTGGCCGCCGAATACAGCGACGACCCTGGCAGCGCAGCGCAAGGCGGCGACCTGGGCTGGTTCGGCAGAGGCCGCATGGTGGCGCCCTTTGAGGAAGCTGCTTTTAGCCTGGCCGTCGGTGAGATCAGTGAGCCGGTCAAAACCGACTTCGGCTATCACATCATCCAAGTGTTAGAGCGAGATGCTGCGCATCCTAAGGATGAAAATCAGCTCGCCCAGGAACGCGCCCAAGCGTTCCAGAGTTGGCTGAACGAGCAACTGGCGCGAGAGGACATTCAACGGCCCTCCAATCTGGTGAGTCTGTTGCCCGCCGGGTTGTAGCGGAGCAATTGAATTTAGCCGATGATGGCAAAGAGGGCGGCGAACCACCGCCCTCTTAATTTTCCCGGCTTTCGTGGTGTATCGGGGTCATCCCTCCGCCGTCACGCCTCGACCCATCCCGAGCATCCGCCCCCACGCCTGCCCCGTCGGTTGCCCCCCAACGCAACATCGCCACCGTCGGTCACCACCTCCGGCGTGACACCCTAACCTGCCGAGATCCACTGAATGCGAAACCAACGCAGATTGCTAAAAATTTTGTGAAAATTCATCTCCTCTGGCGGGTGAGGTCGTCCAACATCTTCGCCAAGGCCTCAGCTGTAGTCACCGGCAGTTTGCAGGCGTAGTTCTCGCACACATAGGCAGTCGCCCTGCCATCTAGCGGCGTGCGCCCCTGCAACAACGGCAACATGCTTTCCTGGTCCGGCCTCTTTAGCGCTACGACGGCGTGCGGCAGAAAACGCCGGCGCACCTCGGCCAACAGCGCCTGCGTGGCGGAATCCTCCTCCCGCCCAACGATGGCGATCTCTTGCGAGGGGCTGAGATAGGCGTCGAGCACGCAGAGAAGCCGACCAAAACCGGTCGGCTGTTGCGCCATGGCGTCCTTCATCATCAACAGAATGCGCCCCGCCTCTGTACGATATTCGGGCTTGTCCAGGAAGACCGAGAGGCGCAGCAGCGCCTCGGCGGCCAGTGAATTGCCCGAGGGAACGGCGTTGTCGACAAAATCTTTGCGCCGCGCCACCAAAGCTTCGTGGTCGACGCCTGTCTGGAAGAAACCGCCGGCAGGGTCGTAAAATTGCTCGAACATGATCTGGGCGAGTCGTGCCGCCTCGCCCAGCCAGCGCAGGTCGAACGTTGCCTCATACAGCGCCATCAAGGCTCGGACGAAAGAGGCGTAGTCCTCCAGATAGGCGTTGAAGCGCGCCCGCCCATCCTTGTAGGAACGGTAGAGCCGACCGTCGGGCTGGCTCATCTGCGCCAGGATGAAATCCGCCGCGCGCACTGCTGCGGCCAGCGCGTCCTGCCGGCCCAGCGCGACGCCACATTCGGCCAGCGCGTGGATCATCAAGCCATTCCATTCGGTGAGAATCTTCTCGTCGCGACCGGGCTTGACGCGCGTCTCCCGGTGCGCAAAGAGGACGGCGCGACCGCGGCGCAGCGCGGCCTCCACTTCTGCCTCGCTGATTTTGAAGCGTTGCGCCACCTGCTCGACGCTGCGCACGACACTCAAAATGTTCTTGCCCTCGAAATTGCCGCGTGCCGAGACGCCGTAATAGTCGCTAAAGATGGCAGCGGTGTGCGGATCGAGCAGGGACTCAATCTCCTGTTGCGACCAGAGGAAAAACTTACCTTCGTGGCCTTCGCTGTCGGCGTCTTGCGTGCTATAGAAGCCGCCCTCCGGCGCCGTCATTTCGCGCAGCACGTAGTCGATAGTCTCCTCGACCACGCGGCGGAAGAGCGGGCGCTGCGTAACCTGCCAGGCGTGCAGATAGGTGCGCAACAGCTGCGCATTATCGTAGAGCATCTTCTCGAAATGGGGAACAAGCCAGATCGCATCGACGCTATAGCGATGAAAGCCGCCGCCAAGCTGGTCGTAGATGCCGCCGTGCGCCATCTTCTCCAGCGTCAGTTCGACCATGTAGAGCGCATCGAGGTTGCCGCTGCGCAGATACTGGGTCAGGGCGAAATCGAGCGTCATCGGCTGCGGGAATTTGGGCTGGCTGCCGAAGCCGCCGTCCTCTTCGTCGAAATATTGGCGCATTCGTCCCAGCGCCTCTTCCAGAATCTCCTCGCCTAGCTCACCGCCCTCGGCGCGCAGCGAGGCTGTGCGCCGCAACATCGACGCCAGACGCTCCGCCTGTCCTTCCACCATCTCGCGGCGCTCGCGATAGGCTTCCGCCACTGCGCGTAGCACCTGTTGAAAGCTGGGCATACCGTAGCGCGGCTCTTTGGGGAAGTAAGTGCCGCCGTAAAAAGGCTTGCCCTCCGGCGTGAGCCAGACGCTCATCGGCCAGCCGCCCTGGCCGGTCATCGCCTGCACCGCATCCATGTAGATGGCGTCGAGATCAGGGCGCTCCTCGCGGTCGACCTTAATGTTGACAAACAGCTCGTTCATCAGCGCCGCCGTCTCTTCGTCTTCGAAGCTCTCGCGCTCCATCACGTGGCACCAGTGGCAAGCGCTGTAACCGATAGAGAGAAAGATCGGTTTGTCCTCGGCGCGCGCGCGCTGCAGGGCCTCCTCTCCCCAGGGATACCAATCCACCGGATTGTGGGCGTGCTGGAGAAGGTAAGGGGAGGTCTCATGGATCAAGCGGTTGGTATGTCTGTGGGTGCTCATGGCGCTCCTTTGTGCAGCTTTACATTCTTCTTCACATTTTGTTTATGGTACCATGGCTGCGGAAAGTTGCATGTAAGCAAGCATCGGAGTCGCCAAATTGATGAACGTTTGGCTCATTTCTCCCTATCACGCCGGAAGCCATCGAGCGTGGGCGGAAGGCTACGCTCGTTGCTCTCGCCATACTGTGAAACTGCTCACCATGGCCGGAAGCTTCTGGAAATGGCGGATGCAAGGCGGGGCCGTCGAGCTGGCACTGCAAGCGCGGCGCCTGCTGGAGGCTGAGCCTCCACCCGATGTCATCCTAACCACCGATATGCTCAACCTTCCGGCATGGCTGGGGCTGATGCGCCGGACGCTGCCTGCATCGATTCCGGTCGCTGTGTACATGCACGAAAATCAACTCACCTATCCCTGGCGCCCGGGCGAAGGCCGCGACCTTGCTTTCGCCATGATCAACTGGTTGAGCCAGCTCGCCGCGGACGTAGTCTTTTTCAATAGCCGTCATCATCTCGACGCCTGGTTCGGCGAGCTGCCCAATTTGCTCAAACACTTTCCCGATTACAATCACCTCGAGCTGATCGAGGCGGTGCGCGCCCGCAGCGAAGTGCTGCCCGTCGGCATCGAAGCGCATGCGATCGCCAAAGCGGCGGGATGTCGTCTCGACGTCGGGCGCGGGAGAAAAAAGGAAAGCGCGATCGAGGCTACCGCCCCTTCCGCCTACGCTCCCCTCATTTTGTGGAACCAACGCTGGGAGTACGATAAACGGCCCGACCGCTTTTTCGCCTTGCTCTACCGGCTGCGCACGGCCGGCGTCCCATTTCGGCTGGCCGTCGCCGGGGAAAACTTCCGTCAGTTCCCTCAGGAATTCGCCGAAGCAGCCGAGCGCCTTGCCGACGCGATCGTACACTGGGGCTATGTCGAGTCGCGCGAGGCCTATTGGGCGCTGCTGGCTGCCAGCGACCTGGTCATCAGCACCGCAGAGCATGAGTTTTTCGGCGTCAGCGTGCTGGAGGCGATCGCGGCCGGCGCATTTCCCCTGCTGCCCAATCGTCTGAGCTATCCGGAGCTGATTCCGATAGAGCTGCATCCCGCCTGTCTGTACAACGATGAAGAAGACCTCTTCGTGAAGGCGGCGACGCGCCTGCGTTCGCCGCGCCCGGCGCCGCCCTCGTTGCGCCGCTCCGTGCTGCAACGCTTCGACTGGCGTCGCATCGCCGCAACCTATGACGAACGATTGGAAGCGCTCATGTGAAACCGGCATGAACATCTCAAAGACATAAGAGCGCAAAGAGCGAGCAAGCGTGCGCCGATGTGCTTTTCATCGTTCGCAGCGCCGCCAGGGCTAGACGCCCAACGTAAATTTTGACCCTTCCTGTTTCCCGGTTGAAATGGGAGATGCGTTAAAATCTTTCAGCGGCGACTCTGGCAGAGCCGACCACAGAGCGTGCCGATAGAGTTTTTGTGTTCAAAAGATCGGAAGAGATGGTACGCAGTGGGCCCGCCCTTCCATGAATTTTGAAGCTTTCCGGAAGGTCGGATTCTACGAAATTACGTTTCACCTGGCTGTATAACTTCTATCAAAATGAACTCGATCTGTTTTCCGGAATCGGCGCGACAACTTTATGTATCCGAAACTACGCGATCTTGATATTCGCCCCATCCTTTACGAAGGGTTTCCCTACCTTCTGCTCCGCGATCCGCAGCGGTTGACCGATCAACAGCTGTTTGTGCCGCAGCCGCTGGCCGCTGTGCTGGCCTTTTTCGATGGTCACCACTCCGTTGATGAAGCGCCGGAACTGTACCGCCGCCTCTACGGCGCCTTGCTCCCCGACGGCTTTGTTCGAAAACTGGCGGAAGCGCTCGACGAAGCGTTCATGCTCGACAACGACCGCTCGGCGGCGCGCCGGGCCGAAGTGCTGGCCGAGTATCGCAGCGCGCCGTTTCGCCCCCTCGCCCTGGCCGGTGCAGGCTATCCCGACGACGCAAAGGCGCTGTGGAATCTGTTGCAGGATTATTTGGAGGCCAGCGACGTCGCAGCCGAGCCGGTCGACTGGAACGCACCGATCGGCCTGCTCAGCCCTCACATCGACTACCCGCGCGGGGGGCGGGTCTACGCGCATGTCTGGAAGCGCGCGGCGCAGGCCGCACGCGAGGCGGAGCTGGTCATTCTGTTGGGTGTCGATCACTACGGCGCCGACCCGTTCACCCTCACGCGCCAGAATTACGCCACACCTTACGGCGTGTTGCCCACCGAAACCGCCATCGTCGATCGGCTTGCCGCGGCGCTCGGCGAAGAGGCGGCGTTCGCGGGCGAGCTGCGCCACCGCGGGGAGCACTCGTTGGAGCTGGTGGCGGTCTGGCTGCATCATCTGCGCGAAGGACGCCCGGCGCCCGTCGTGCCGATCCTGACAGGCTCCTTCCACCCCTTCATGCTCAACGGCGACACACCCTCCGCCGACCCGAAGATTGGGGCTGTGCTGGAGGTGCTGCGCAGAGCCATGGCAGGCCGGCGCACGCTGATCGTCGCTTCGGGCGATCTTGCGCACGTTGGCCCGGCCTTCGGCGGCGCGCCGTTGGATGCAGCGGGGCGCCGCACGCTGCGCGCGGCCGACGAAGAATTGCTCAACGCCATGCGTCGAGGAGACGCCGCCGGCTTCTTCAGCGCCATCCGTCGCGTGCAGAACCGCAACAACGTCTGCGGCGTGGCGCCGATCTACTTGACCCTGCGCTTGCTCGGCCAGAGCCGCGGCGAGCCGGCGGGCTACGCCATCTGTCCGGCAGATGAGCGGAACACCTCGGTCGTCAGCGTGGCCGGAATGGTCTTTCAAGGGGAAAAATTTTGACACAGACGCTGCGGCGTGTTATTGATGAACGATGCGCGTTGACACCGATTGACGCCGCCTCAGCAAAGATTTGGAATGAATCATGACGGAGTCTGGAGCAGAGAAAAAATTGCCCGAGCGACGAGAAGGGCTGGATTTCATCCGTGAGATCGTGCTGCGCGACATCGAAAGCGGGCGCTATGGCGGCCGCGTGGTCACGCGTTTTCCCCCGGAGCCCAACGGCTATCTCCACATCGGCCATGCCAAATCGATTGCGCTCAACTTCGGCATCGCCGAAGAGTTCGGCGGTGTTTGCCACCTACGCTTCGACGACACCAATCCGGAAACCGAGGACATGGAGTACGTCGAAGCCATTATGCGCGATGTGCGCTGGCTGGGCTACGACTGGGGCGATAAGCTCTTTTTTGCGTCCGACTATTTCGAGCAACTGTATCAGTACGCAGAACGCTTGATCCTCGAAGGCAAGGCCTACGTCGACAGCCTTGACGAGGAAGGCATCCGCCAGTATCGCGGCACGGTGACAGAGCCAGGACGCCCCAGCCCCTACCGCGATCGATCGGTGGAAGAAAACCTCGATCTCTTTCGACGCATGCGTGCAGGGGAATTCCCCGACGGCGCCCATGTGTTGCGCGCCAAGGGCGATCTCGCTTCTCCCAACATGAAGATGCGCGACCCGCTGCTCTATCGCATTCGCCACGCCAAGCACTATCGCACGGGCGACGCCTGGTGCATCTACCCGATGTATGACTACGCACATCCGATTTCGGACGCCATCGAGGGTATTACCCACTCCATCTGCACCCTAGAGTTTGAGAACAACCGTGCCATTTACGACTGGCTGCTAGACAATCTCTTTGAAGAGCCACGACCGCATCAATATGAGTTCGCCCGTCTCAACCTGGACTACACGGTGATGAGCAAGCGCAAGCTGCTGCAGCTGGTCGAGGAAGGCCACGTCGCCGGCTGGGACGACCCGCGCATGCCCACCATCGCCGGCCTGCGCCGCCGCGGCTACACGCCGGAAGGCATCCGCCTCTTCTGCCAGCGCATCGGCGTGGACAAGACCAACAGCCGCGTGCAGATCGAGGTGCTGGAAGACGCCATCCGCGATGACCTCAATGCTCGCGCCCCCCGTGTGATGGCGGTGCTGCGGCCGCTCAAGGTGACGCTCACAAACTTTCCCGCCGACCGCGTAGAGTGGCTGGATGCAGACTACTGGCCGCACGACATCGGCAAGGAAGGTTCGCGATCGGTTCCCTTGACGCGCGAGCTGTATATCGAACGCACCGACTTCAGCGTAAGCCCGCCGGACGGCTGGACGCGTCTGACCCCTGGCGGCGAGGTGCGGCTGCGCCACGCCTATTTCATCCGCTGCGACGAAGTGGTCACCGACCCAATGAGCGGCGAGGTCGTCGAGCTGCGCTGCTCCTATGACCCGGATTCGCTGGGCAAGCCTGCGACTGCCGGCCGCAAACGCAGCACAGCCATCCAGTGGGTGTCGGCGGCGCACGCCGTCCCGGTTGAAGTGCGCCTCTACGACCGTCTTTTCACCGTGCCCAACCCGGACGAAGTCGAAGAAGGCAAGACGTTCAAAGATTATCTCAACCCGAACTCGATCGAGGTGATCGAGCGCGCCCTGGTCGAGCCTTCGCTGGCGCAGGCCGAGATCGGCAGCCGCTATCAATTCCTGCGCCACGGCTATTTCATCGTGGACATCGACTCGACGGAGGAAAGGCTCGTCTTCAACCGCATCGTCGAGCTGCCCGATGCCTTCGCCGCAAAAACGGCTCCTGTGACCAAAGGCCGCCCTGCACGGGAGAAACCGGAACAACAAGGCGAGGTCGTTGTCGGCTCCATTTCCGAGGAGCGAGAACGCATCCGCGCTGCCGATCCCTGGCTGGCGGAAAAATACGCTACGTTTCAGCAGACGCTTGGGCTGACCGCCGAACAGGCCGATCCCCTCACCGGCAGCCGGGCCACGGTCGTCTTTTTTGAAGCGGCGCTCTCCACCGGAGCGGATGCCCGTGCGGTCGCCAACTGGATCAACAACGAAGTGCTGCGCCTGCTCAAGGAGCGTTCGGTCGAGGAACTGCCTTTTGGCGGCGAGGCGCTCGGCGAGCTGGTGAAGCTGGTGGAGACAGGCGTCATCACCACTGCAGCAGCCAAGACCGTCTACGCAGAAATGGCGGCGCACGGCGGCGCTCCGCAAGAGATTGTGCAGCGCCTCGGCCTCGACCAGACCCTGAGCGAGGAGGAGCTGGTTGCCATCATCCGCCAGACGCTCGGCCGCTCGCCGGAGAAAGTGGCGGAGTATCGCAACGGGAAACGCAACCTGCTCGGCATGTTCACCGGCCAGGTGATGCGCATCGTCGGCGGCAAGGCGGACCCCAGACGGGTGCAGGAGCTGCTCAAGCAGGAGTTAGAGCAATAGAACGCAGACCAAGCGGATGCTGCGGATTTTCACGGATAGGAATACGGTATAGAGCGCTTATGACGAAATCCTCCCAGACGCCGGCGCGCGTGCGCTTTGCGCCCAGCCCGACCGGCTATCTCCATCTCGGCGGGCTGCGCACTGCCTTGTTCGACTGGCTCTATGCGCGCCACACCGGCGGGCAATTTATTTTGCGCATCGAAGACACCGACCAAAAGCGATACAACCCGGAGAGTTTGCAGGATTTGATGGAGGGGCTGCGTTGGTTAGGGCTGCACTGGGACGAAGGTCCGGACATCGGCGGCCCCCATGCGCCCTACATCCAGAGTCAACGCCAGCCTATCTATCAACAACATGCCAACTGGCTGGTGGAACATGGCAAAGCCTATCGCTGCTACACCACCGAGGAGGAGCTGGAGGATCTGCGCGCAAGAGGTCTGCCCTACGACCGTCGGCATCGCAATCTGACGCCGGAGCAACGCGCCGCCCTCGAGGCCGAGGGCCGTCCGTTTGTCATCCGCTTTGCGGCGCCTCTCACCGGAACAACGACGGTGCACGACGCCATCCGTGGAGAAATTACGGTTGAAAACGCCACGATCGTCGATCCGGTGCTGCTCAAGAGCGACGGGCTGCCCACCTATCATCTGGCCGTCGTCGTGGACGATCACCTGATGGAGATCACCCATGTGTTGCGCGGGGAGGAGTGGATTCCCTCTGCGCCGCTGCATGTGCTGCTCTTCGAGGCCTTTGGCTGGAGTGCGCCGGTCTTCGTGCATCTGCCCGTCATCCTTGACCCTAGCGGCAAGGGCAAGATGAGCAAGCGCAAAACTGTCGTCGACGGTCGCGAGTTCTCCCCCTTTGTGCGCGATTACATTCGCGGTGGCTACCTGCCCGACGCCATGTTCAACTTTCTGGCGACCATGGGCTGGAGCTTTGACCCGGAACGTGAAATCTTCACGCGCGAGGAAGCGATCGAACGCTTCGACGTGGCCGACATTTCCCCAAAGGCCACGGCGCTGCCTTTCAGCAAACTCGAGTGGATGAACGGCGTTTACATCCGTCAGATGGATGTCGTTGCGCTCAAGGACGCCGTCGCGCCTTTCATCGCCGCCGACCTGGGGCTGGACGTCGAGGTGTTGCGCCAGGATCCTCGCCTGCTGGCGCTGACGCCCTTGATTCAAGAGCGCATCAAGCTGCTGACCGAGGCGACGGCGCTGGTGGATTGGGCATTCCTGCCCGCGGAGAAGATTACCTATCCTGATCCGACGCAGCTGATCGGCAAAAAGCTCACCGCAGCACAGAGCATCGAGGCGCTGGAAGCAGCCCGCGAGCTGATCGCCACAGTCGAGCCGTTCGAAGCTGCGGCGCTGGAGGCGGCCTTCCGCAGCCGCGCCGAAGCGATGGACATCAAGCTGGGCAGTTTTCTGACACCGGTGCGCGTGGCGGTGACGGGCAAAACCATCTCGCCGCCGCTCTTTGAAAGCATCCACATTCTTGGGCGGGAAGAGACGCTGAAACGGCTGGCCAACGCTATTCAGGCGCTCACTGCCTATGCAGCGACAGCCGTGGAGAGGCCGTAGGAGTGGCTTGCAGCCGCATCCTTTTTACAGACCTCGCACCTGACGCACTTCACGCCAACTGATCACCTGAATCTGCTCGCGCGCCAACGTCTCTCGAAAGATTGGATCGGCGGGCAGCCGATACTCCCATGTGCGCTTTTCCCACTCCGGCGTGACGGCGCGCAGTTCTGGGCTATCCACGGCCGGATGGATGAAAAGTTCATGGACGCCGTCGGGCAACCGAGTCAACTTTTCGCACACCCCATCTCGAAACGATTCATAGGTTTCGCCTGGCAGCTTCTCATAGGGGTGGGCGAGCAGGCAATCGAGCACCGGCACCTTTAACGCCGCTGCTGCGCAGGCGACCTGTTGCATGCTTGCGCGCACCTCTGGGTTGAGCGCATCGCCGATGGCGTCGCCCGGCAGAAACTGTGTCGGCAAGCGAAAAGGGAAGCCGCGCTCTGCACACAGTTGAAAGACCAGCGGCAGATGGCTTTGCACGCCCATCGTGCCGTAAAGCGACCCCATGTGGTTGTCCAGGTGCGAAATACGCAAGCCCCATCGCTCCGCATGCGCCAGTTGCGCCCGCATCTCGCGCTCGACCTCCGCCGGCTGGGCGCGCTGCTCCACGCTCAGCACATCCCTGTGAAAATAGCCCTCCGCATCCACCAACGAAGCGACTTCCCCTTGCGCAAGCGGACGCCAGCGATAGCCCGCCCACTCGCTCGTGAAGGTGAGATGCAATCCAATGCACTTGTCCGAGTGCGAACGGGCGTATTCTGCGGCTTCAGGGAACCATGCACACGGCGCCATGAGGGTGGCGGAGGTGATCCATCTCCCCTCCAACAGGTCGATGATGGCCAGGTTCATCGAATGGCACATGCCGAAATCGTCAGCGTTGAGAAGTAGATAGCGGGTCATAGCGGCTCCTTTTGTGGAATTACATCCAAAGGCTGCGCCTCCACCGGCCGAGGGTGCTCTTCCCGGTATAAAAAGGTAATCGCAAACGCAATCAGCAGCAGTGTGAAGGGCACGGCGCTGATCAGAAAGCGGAAAGCGCCCTCTGGGTTCGGGCCGGGATTTTGTCCACTTTCATAGCCGTAGATCACCCCAACGATCCAGAAAGCAAGCGCAGAGAGAAAGGCGCTCGAACGCGTGATGAAGCCCCCCACGGCACCGTAGATCGCCTCGCGTCGACGGCCCGTACGCTCGGCGTCCAGGTCGATGATGCGCGCGCCGACGACGCTGGGGGTGACCAGAAAACCCGCCAGACCAAAGCTGACCAGAAAGCCACCGACTGCGCCGCCGATCAGCCCTTCGACGAATGCCATCGGGATCACGGAAAACGCATAGACGGCCATCGCAACCTGCCAGGCGCGCTTTGCGCCAATCTTTCGGATCAGCCATGCCCACACCGAAACCAGCGGCACGACCGGAATGAAGATCATCGCCAGCAGGATCGATACCTGTGCCTCGGGAATTTTGAGCGCATATTTAGCGTAGAAAGGAATGATCGAACCGAGCAACCCGTTGACCGTCTGCGCAAAGGAGTTGGCGATGTTAAATACCCAAAACGGTCGATTTTTGAGCGTCTCCCGAAACGCCTCGGCGAATTTCAGCGGGGGTTTCTCTTGCGCCTCAGGATCTTCGCGCACGCTGAGGATCAAGATCACCATCAAAATGGCATACAACACGGCGAAGAGCAACGCCATACGCTGAAAACCAAATGCAGCGAAGACGATGGGCGTCACGGCTGCGCCGATTAAAATGCCGATGATCTGATAGCCCTGCTGGATCGCCGAGGCCCGCGCACGCTGAGCCTCTCCGCGAAAAATTTCCGGGAAAAGCGCGCCATAGTTCGTCCACTGGATGGCGGCGGTCGTCTCGTAGAGAATCAAGGCCAGCGTGAACCAGACGAACAGGCTCTGTCCCCGGAATGCCTCAGGCGGCGAAAAAATGATGACAAAGAAGAGTGCATAAAGAGGCAACGTCGCTACCAGCCAGGGGCGCCGACGCCCCCAACGCGTACGCGTGCTGTCCGACCAATAGCCGAAGAGCGGGTCGTTGATCGCATCCCACACCATGTAGATCGTGCGAGCGATGGTCGCCAACCCAACCGCCAGCCCCAGCGCATCGACGTAAAAATACGTGTAATAGGTACTGAATGCTTGCCCTGGAATCATCAGGGCCAGCATGCCCAGGGCATAGGTCCAGGGTGAATTGATCAGCTTCGTTTTCATGCGCGCTCCTTCAACAGGGATGTTGCCGATTTGTCATTTTTGGGTGATTGCGCCGAAGTTCAGGAGACAACCGGTCGGTCAGAGCATTGTACCGTTGTCTCCGGTCGGCGTGAAAACCCGGCAAGCCAAATGATGGATTTTGATGGAAGAAGACTTACAAAACGCGCCTGCCTCTTCAGAGACGCAAAGGCTTGTCATTCGCTATTTCTCCATTTGCTTTATTTTTCATAGTAAATTACACTAGCAGTCCAATAGAAATAGAAGTTATGCAGTTAAACCCGGCAATCGATAGTGCAGATTGAACAAATAGGCGGCGGCGATGGGTGTTGTGGCCCTCACCCCCTGTTGAGAGAGGGAGAAGAGAACGCCGTAGTTGCGGCTCGTAGCCGCAGGTCTTCGGCAGGCCGAGGTGCGGCGCCCTCACCTCCTTTTTCCCCAGCAAATCAAGATCAGGAAAACAGCTGTCCTGTTGCAGCCATGACCCGGCTGCTGGGGTCACGGTGGACGATGCTGATCATCCATCATCTGCGCAAACCGAGACGCTACTGCGAGCTGCAGACGCTCGTCGGCGAGGTGAATCCGGCAACATTTACGCAGCGACTGCGGCTGTTGGAACAGCAGGGATTGCTCATTCGACGGGCGAACCCGGAAAATTCTCGCCACGTTGAATACGCCCTGACGCCCCAGGGAGCGGAACTGCTACCCATCCTCGATGAGCTGGCGGCCTGGGCGCGCAGATGGTCGCGACAGGGAGACGAAACATCGAACGCAACAAAATAGACAACCCTGTTGCCGTCCGAATCCGTCGTCGAGTCTGTCGTCGCTTGACCAGAGGAGCACTTTGATGACCAAATTCCGACTTCATCCCAAAACTCGTCCGGCGGCCGTGGCATTAACTGTGATCAACCTCCCGCACATGCTGGATTTCTATCAGCGGCTGTTGGGGCTGCGTTTGCATGCTCGCCGCGAGGACGTCGCTGTGCTGGGTGCCGGTGGACCGGATTTGCTGTATTTGTACGAAAACCCAAATGCTCGGCGCTATCGCGGCGTCTGCGGTCTCTATCATTTCGCCGTACTGCTCCCCGATCGCCGCGAGTTGGCGCGCGCCATCGCCCGCCTGATGCAAGCGCGCTATCCCAACGCACCCACCGACCACATCATGACCAAGACGACCTACCTGGACGACCCGGAGGGCAACGGCATCGAGTTATACTGTGAGTCGCCCGAAGATGGCGAGTTCGTCGTCGACGGGCAGCGCTTTTACGCACGTCGCGCAGACGGCTCTTGGAGCGATGGTCGCGAACCGTTAGACCTACGCGCACTCTTTCGCCATCTTCTCCCGGGGGACGACCTGGCCGCCCCTATGCCGCCACAGACGCGCATCGGGCACGTACACCTGCATGTCGGCGACCTGGAAACGGCGATGCGTTTCTATTGCGACGTGCTCGGCTTCGACGCCAAAGGGTTGATGCGGCTGTTTCGTATGGCGATGGTCTCGGTGGACGGCTATCACCATCACATCGGCCTCAACACCTGGCAAGGTGAGGGTGCGCCGCCGGCGCCGCCAGATGCGGCCGGCCTGCGCTGGTTTTCACTGGCCTTGCCCGATGACGCTGCACTGGAGAGTGTGCTGGAGAACGTGCGCCATCACGGGCTGACGCCAGAGCCTCATGCATTTGGCTGGCAGATACGCGATCCGTTCAACCATTGCGTCGTGCTGACTGTTGATCCGGCGCTCGCCGCAGCGGCGTCGCAGGAAGAATCGCAGCGGCGGATGAATTGAGTGTCGTGAAGGGCGAAAAGTTCGGTGTGCGTTGACGCCGATGCTGCAGAGAGGAGATGCAATGGCTTACTATCTGGTGCGAGCAAAGTTGAAAGGCGAGCTGAGGGAGGAATTGCGCAGCCGGCTGGGCAGACAGGAATTCCAATCGATGCGCCCCTTTGGCGTCGCCCTCACCAAGGGACTCACCGGCGCTCGCCGCGATCCGACGACCGGCGAGGCAGTGTGGGAGGAGGAAGATTACTGCTCCCCGCCCCTGGCGATGGAGCGCGAGGCCGTGTTGGACCGCTATTTCGATGATCTGCGCGTGGAAACAGTGCGCGAGGGCGAGGGATGGCGGCGCATCGCCGGCTTACCTTCTCTATGGGAGTAAAGCGCTGTGGGTGGAAAGATGTGTGACCATCGTATGCCGATGGTCACACATCCGTCAGGTGAAAAGCCGGACAAGTCTATCGACTCTGCGCATCGATCACGGCGATCGTGGCGACGTTGACGATGTCGCGCACTTCGGCGCCGGTGGCGAGTACGTGAATCGGTTTCGCCATGCCGACCAGGATGGGACCGATCGCCTCAGCGCCGCCGAGCTGGCTGAGCAGCTTGTAGGAGGTGTTGGCCGAGGCCAGGTCCGGGAAAACAAGCACATTGGCGTCGCTGACCCGGCTGAAGGGATAGTGCTGTTTCATCAACGCCGGCGAGACGGCGATGTCCGCCTGCATTTCGCCGTCGATCTCGAGGTCGGGCCGCTGCTGGCGTACGAGTTCGGTCGCTTGCTGCACCTTCTTTTGGCTCGGATGGGGCGTGCTGCCAAAATTGGAGAAGCTGAGCATGGCGATACGCGGTCTGACGCCGAAGCGTTCCGCCAGATCGGCGGCATTGAGCGCAATGGCGGCAAGTTGCTCGGCGGTCGGATCGATGATCACGGTGGCGTCGGTGAAGAAGAACATGCGATCTTGCACGAGCATCATGTAGACGCCGCTCACCCAACGGCCGTCCTGGGCGCCGACACACTGCAGGGCCGGTCGCAGCACTTCGGGGTAATTGTAGGCGAGGCCGGCGATGAAGGCGTCGGCGTCGCCCATTTCCACCATCATGGGACCGTAGTACATCTTCTGGCGCATCAGCTCGCGTGCGCGGGTGAGGGTGACGCCTTTGCGTTGGCGTTTTTGATAGAAACGCTCGGCGTACTCGCCATGTTTCGGGGAGTCGATCGGATCGATGATCTCCGGCTCCCAGTTCAGGCCTAGCTCTCTGATCTGGCGGCGCACTTCTTCGACGTGGCCGAGCAGAATGGGTTTGGCGACGCCGTTGGCTTCCACCTCATGCGCAGCGCGGATAACGCGCGGCTCGCGGCCTTCGCCGAAAACAAGGCGCTTGGGAGCCTTGCGGGCTTTTTGCTCCAACATGTACATCGTCTGCGCGCCTTTGCCCTGCCGCGCTTTGAGCAAGTTGATATATTCGTCCAGGTCGAGATGGCGTCGCGCCACGCCGGTTTCCATTGCCGCTTTGGCGACGGCGGGCGCCACCCATAGCATCACGCGTGGGTCGAGCGGCTTGGGGATGATGTACTCGCGGCCAAAACGCAGCTCGTTCAGTCCATAGGCGCGGATCACGCTGTCGGGCACGTCTTCCTTGGCCAATGCCGCCAGCGCGCGCGTCGCCGCCAGCTTCATCTCCATATTCACCTTGCGCGCCCGCACATCCAACGCGCCGCGGAAGATGAAGGGGAAGCCCAGCACGTTGTTGACCTGATTGGGATAGTCGCTGCGTCCGGTGCCAAAGATAACGTCGCTGCGCGCGGCCTGCACCTCTTCGTAGGTGATCTCCGGGTCCGGATTCGCCATGGCGAAGATGATGGGGTTACGCGCCATGCTGCACACCATCTTGCGCGTCACGCAGTTCGCCCCGGAAAGACCGATAAAGACGTCGGCGTCGACCATCGCCTCCTCCAGCGTGCGCGCCGGGGTGTCAGAGGCGTATTTCTCCTTGTATTCGTTCATGCCGACCGTGCGCCCCTTATAGATGACGCCTTTGGTGTCGCACATGATGATATTTTCCTTGCGCACGCCCAAGGCCACGTAAAGATCGGCGGTGGCGATCGAGGCCGCGCCGGCGCCGTTCATTACCACTTTGATCTGGTCGATCTGCTTGCCGACCAGCTCCAGCGCGTTGAGCAAACCTGCGCCGGAGATAATGGCGGTGCCGTGCTGATCGTCGTGGAAGACAGGGATGTCGACGCGCTTTTGCAACTCGGTTTCGATGTAGAAACATTCCGGCGCTTTGATGTCCTCCAAGTTGATGCCGCCGAAGGTCGGCGCTATCATCTCGCCGAAGCGGATGATCTCCTCGGGGTCTTTAGAATTCACCTCGATGTCGAAGACATCGACGTCGGCGAAGCGTTTGAAGAGCACCGCTTTGCCTTCCATCACCGGCTTGGCGGCAAGCGGCCCGCGATCGCCCAGGCCAAGGATGGCGGTGCCGTTGGAGATGACGGCGACGAGATTGCCTTTGGCCGTGTAGTCGAAGGCGAGCTCCGGGTTTTCGGCGATGGCGAGCACCGGGTAGGCGACGCCCGGCGAGTAGGCCAGCGATAGGTCGCGCTGCGTCTCCATCGGCTTGGTGGCGACGATCTTGAGTTTGCCCGGCCTGCCCTGGGCATGGTAGTCCAACGAATCCTGTTTCAGATTTTCCATGGTGTTCCCTCTTTTGGTCATGGCGGGCGTCTGTTCAGTCTCCCTTCTGCACGCAGCCGCTTCGACGGTCTTTCCGAAGCGGCTGCGTACAAAGTCGAGCAGGCGCTCATTGCGGTTGAACGATCCACAATACCGATCTTAGTCCAAGTCCATCCGGAAAACATCGACGCCTGTCCCCGAATCGAAGAGACTTCTTACCCCTCATTCGACGGTCACGCTCTTGGCCAGGTTGCGCGGCTGATCGACATCCGCCCCGCGACGCACGGCCATTTCATAGGCAAAAATCTGGAGCGGCATCACCGCCAGAATGGGCGTCAACAGCGCATCGGTCACCGGGATGGGCAGCACGGCGTCCACTTTGGCGCGGATAGTGTTATCGTCGGCGTGGGCAACGGCCAGCACCGGCCCGCTGCGCGCCTTGACCTGCTCGATCTGGCTGAGCATCTTGTCGTAGACATGGTCGCGCGGGGCGATGACGACGGTGGGCATGTTGGCGTCGATCAGGGCGATCGGGCCGTGCTTCATTTCGCCGGCAGGGTAGCCCTCGGCGTGAATGTAGCTGATCTCTTTCAGCTTGAGGGCACCCTCGCGCGCGATCGGGTAGTGGATGTTGCGCCCCAGGTAGAGAAAATTGTGATAGGTATGGTAGCGCTCCGCCAGCTCGCGATAGCGTTCGCTGCGTAACGCTTCTTCGAGCAGCTCGCCGGCCAGGCCGGGCAAGGTGGAGAGCATCCGGATGATGTGGCGGCGTTGCGGCTCCGGCAACACGCCTCGCTGCTCCCCCAGATATAGCGCCAGCAGCAGCAAATCGGTGATCGAGGCGGTGAAGGCTTTCGTGCTCGCCACACCGATCTCCGGGCCGGCCTGCATGGCAATGTGACCATCGGTCACGCGCGCGGCTTGACTGCCGATGGCGTTGACAATGGCGGCGGTGAAGGCTCCCTGCGTCCGCGCTTCCTCCAGCGCAGCCAATGTATCGACGGTTTCGCCGCTCTGTGTGATGGCCAGCACCATCTGATCCGGCGCAACCAGAGGCTCTCGATAGCGAAATTCGCTGGCGTAATCCACCTCCACCGGAAGACGCGCCAGACGTTCGATGTAGTATTTGCCGACCAAACCGGCGTAATAGCTGGTGCCGCAGGCCACGATGGTGATTCTGGAGAGACGCTGTGCCTGTGCAGCGTCCAGGTTCAGGCTGTCCAATATAATGCTGTGGCGCTGAAAGTCAAGCCGACCGCGCAGCGTGTCGGTGAGGCTACGCCCCTGTTCGAAGATCTCCTTTTGCATGAAGTGGCGAAATTCGCCCTTCTCAGCTGCCGTAGGGTTCCAGTCAATGCGTACACATTCTTTCTGTACCGGACGACCGTACAGGTCTTTGAAGATCGCCCCCTGAGCGGTGACAACCGCCATCTGCCGATTGTCGAGAAAGGCCATTTGGCGGGTGTGGTGCAGGATGGCCGGAATGTCAGACGCAACGAACATCTCGCCCTCTCCGAAGCCGACCGCCACGCCGCCGGCGTTGCCCAGGCGCACGGCAATCAGGCGATCCGGATGGCGGGAGGAGAGGGCGACGATGGCGCTTGGCCCTTTCAGCCGTTGCATCGCCCTCTGCACGGCGCGCTCCAGATCGCCGGCGCTGCTGTTATGATAATAGTGATGGATCAGATGAACGATGACTTCCGTGTCGGTGTCGCTGCAGAAGCGATAGCCGAGGCTCTCCAGCTCCTGGCGCAGCTCCAAAAAGTTTTCGACGATGCCGTTCTGCACGACGACGAGGTCGCCGTCTGGGCTGCTGTGCGGGTGGGCGTTGCGCTGGCTGGGCGGGCCATGCGTCGCCCAGCGCGTGTGCCCGACGCCGACAACGCCCGAGATAGGCGCCTTTGTGAGAGCCTGCTCCAGGTTGACCAGTTTTCCTGCTTCGCGGCGCACCTGCAGTGCGCCTGTTCTGTCCAACACGGCCAAGCCGGCCGAGTCATAGCCGCGATATTCCAACTGCCGCAGCCCCTGTAAAATGATCGGGGCCGCTTCTTGCCGGCCGATGTAGCCAACGATGCCACACATAGACTTTCCTCCAATGGGAATTGTTGCGCGCGACATGAAGCGCGCCGCGCGCTCCGGTGTTTCGTTGCTCTTGCGCCATGAATTGCGTCCCTGCCGTGAGGAAAAATAGGGCTATGCTTGCGCTACAAAAGCTCACCGCAGAGGCGCTGAGAGCGCAGAGATTTCACAGATTGCGTCGATTCGATGGCTTCCACTGCGGGCGTCTTTGTGACGACGGTCACCCGCCGCTTTTACACGCACGCTTGAGACTGATGGGGTGGGAAAGATTGTCCCGAACGGTGATCGCTCGGTTTGGGCCGGTGGAAGGCGACCCAGGGGCATCCGCTGATCGTTCGATTTTCCCGTACGCAGGCGTTGCCCTACTGCACGGTTAGTCTGGCGCGCGCCAGAAACCCCCTCCTCGTCACCCGCTGAAGCCGGCGGGCCTTGCGCTCTCTTTCCCTCTGTCCATTTCACCCTCGCTAGGCACCCTCCTTTTCGTTCAAGACAAAGTTGATGCTCGCAGACTCAGTATAACAGCAAATTTCGTACAAAGGAACTACGCATCCCCCCGCCACGAACGTTCGGCCGGAGACCGTCCCCCTCGCCCACGTCGATTGCACCACCCAACGCAACATCCCTGCCGTAGGTCACGCCGGAGACGTGACACCCTACCTGCCCCGAACGTCCGGCCCAACCCGAACCTACGCTTGCCCACGCAGCTCACCACTCCGGCGTGACATACCGACTACGCCATCACCCATTCCGGATTGACCGGCCTCCCCTCACGGTCGAGCGGGATGTCTGCGCGCCAGCGCGAGTCGCTGAGAATCTTCGACATGTCGACGCGATCTTTGTAGCGCGCGGCCACCTCGATCACTTCGCAAAGCAGTCCTTCGCTCAACGTGATCGGCTTCAAGCCTAGCTCGAGGAATTGCCGATTGTGGATCTCCAGATCGTTGTCCGACGCTTCGTTGCGCGGATTCACATAATAACGAACTTGGGCGCCCGTAAGCCGCGCCACGAGCTGCGCCAGATCGCGCACACGGTGCGTTTCGGTGGCCTGGTTAAAAATTTTCACGCGCTCTTTGCGTTTGGGTGGATGCTGGATGGCGAGCGAGATGCAACGCACCGTATCGCGGATATGAATGAACGCCCGCGTCTG
>JANWYX010000131.1 GCA_025055055.1 Caldilinea sp.
GCCAGGTCCCCGCGCCAAAACACGGCCTCGAACTCCTGGCGCGCGTCGCCGGATCGCTGTGCCAGCGCCATCGCTTCGTCGAGCCAGACGCCGGCTTCGGCCCCGCGCCCCATGCGCGCCGCCAGACGTCCCGACACCAGCAGCGCCTGCAGGGTCAACGCGACGTGCCCTAACGCACGCGCGTCGCGCCTCGCCTCGTCCAACGCGGCCTGCCCGCGCTCGCGCTCGCCCAGGATGTCGCACGCCTGGGCCAACGCAAGGGTGGTCTCAACCCGCTCTACGCTCGGTGTGTTCGGCAACAGCGCCAGCGCGCGGGCCAAGGCATCCTGCGCCTCTCGATACGCGAACTGCGTCGATGCTTGCGCGCCGGCCCGGCGATAGGCGTCGGCCGCCTCGGCAGCGCGCCCGCCGCGCTCCAGATGAAAGGCGCGGGCGCGCCAGTTCTCGGGATCGAGCGCCACCAGCGCATCGGCGGCGCGTGAATGCAGGGCGCGCCGCCGCCCGGATTCGATCTTCCCGTCCACGGCCGCGCGGATCACATCGTGCACGAAGACATACCCTGCCTCCGCGGGCTGGAGGAAGCCGCGGTGGGTCAACTCCTCGCTCGCCGCCGCCAGCGCCAGGGGCGACTCCCCGGCGACCCGGCTCCACAGCCGAAACGCCACCTGCTCGCCCAGCACGGCCGCCGCGTCCAGCGCCGCGCGCGCCGACGTGGAGAGCGTAGCCATGCGCGCCCCGATGGGATCACGGCCCGGCGTGCGGCCTTCACCGCTCAGGTACTCGGTGATGTAGAACGGGTTTCCGCCGGTCAGCGCGGCCACGCGTGCGGCGTCTCCTCGTTCGGCTTCGGGCAGGAGCTGCGCGACATCCTGCACGGCGAGCGGCCCCAGCGCGATGGCCTGAACATAGCCGGCGCGATCCCAGCGCTGCAGCACCTCCCAGCCCGGATTGCGCTCGATCTCGGGACGGCGATACGCGAGGAGAACCACGAGGGGCGATGCGTTCACGTGGGGCGCAAAGGCGTCGAGCAGGTCCCACAGCGCCGCATCGGCCCAGTGCAGGTCGTCGAGCATCAAGACGAGGGGCGCAAGGCGGGCCATGGTTTGGAGCAAAGTGACGAAACTGTGATGAAAACGCTGACGGGCCTGCACGGGCGGGAGCTCGGGCAGAGTCGCCAACGCGCGCCAGGGCTCGTAGAGGGGCGCCAGCGCGGCCAGCGTCTCCGGCGGCAGGAGGCTCTCCAGGCGAGCCCCGCGCGGCCCGCGCAACAGCGATTGCAAGGCGTCGGCGAGGGGCGAGAAGGGTGACGCGCCGGGATACTCGCCCGCTGCGGCGTAAGCGGTTGCGGCCCTGCGCCACTGCGCGCTCGACGCCAGCTCGCGCAGCAGGCGGCTCTTGCCGATGCCGGCTTCCCCTTCGATGCCCAACAGTCCCCCGCGCCCGGTCAAGGCCTGCTCGATGCGCTCGATGCCGAGGCTGCGCTCGGCCGTCCGGCCGACGAAGCGGGTACGCTCGACGATGGGCGGCGTAGCGGGTGCGCTTACGGCCTCGCGGCGGATCGCCTCCGCCAGCGCCTGCGTCTCCGCCAGCGGCTCGATGCCGAGCTCCGCCTGGAAGAGCTGGCGCACGTACTCGTAATGGGCAAGGGCCTGGGCGCGACGTTTGAGCCGCCCCAGTAGGCGCAGGTAGACCTGATGCGCCGACTCGCGCAACGGGTCGGCTGCAATCAGTTGCCGCGCGTAGGGAAGGGCATGCGCCAGGTCGTTTTGGGCCTCGTAGCGCGTCGTCAGTGTTTCCAGGACGGACAAATACGTTTCTTGGAGCGAGAGGCGGGACAGCAGGATCCAGTCGTCGTAGAGCTCGGGCACGAGGTCGCCTTTGTAGAGCGCGGCCGCGGCTTCCAGCGCGGCCGGGTCGTCACGCGCGGCAAGCCGCTCGAACTCCCACACGTCCACCCACAGGTCGGGGCCGCCGCGCAGGGCGATGGTTTCCCCTTCCACGTCGAGCCAGCCCGCGCCGAGCGCGCTGCGTAGGCGGTAAAGCGCGTCGGAGAAATTGCGCCGCACGCGTTCGGCCGGCGCGCCGGGCAACAGCATCTCGGCAAGCCCTTCACGGGTGTGACGCGCCTGCGGATGCAGCACTAGATACGCCAGCAGGCTCGCGGCGCGACTGCCCGTCACGTTCAAAACTCGTTCATCTTCGCTCACACGCAGTGAGCCGAACAACTCAATGCGTCGCATTGAAAAATCCGGCCTAACTTATGGGTTGCAGGTGCACCTCAGAGGGTTCCCTTTTTCGTTTTGCTTTTGTGCCGTGAAACTTCATATTGGCTTTGTCGATTCATGGCGAGGAGACGCAGCCCGTCAAACCGTTCTGCAGCTTTTCACATCGTGATTGTCTTTATTCCACTTTATACAGTGCATCGACCACACGGCGCAGCAGCTCCTCGATGAGGCCGTGCATCGGCAACGAGGAGGCCATGCCGTAGACCGGCGCCATGCCGCCCTTTTCGGTCGGATGCGCCTTCACATGCGCAACTGCGGCGCGTAGGTCTTCGATGAAGCGTTGGGCGACGCCCGGCTCGGTGTGACGCAGCGTGACGGCGATGTGAACCGCGGGCGGGCGATGCAGACCGTTGAGGCTCCACCCACGCGCGCCCATGGCGTCAAGCACGCGGTAGATGTCGAGCGAGCGCGAGGCGAAGGCGATGACATAGAGGGGATCGCCCAGCACCTCCAGCTCCGGAATCTGCTCGATCCAGCGGCGGATAATCTGGGCCGTCGCCAGGATTTTGGCCGCCGCAGCGCGATAGCCTTCTTCGCCGATGCTCACCAGCGCCGCCCAGCACGCAGCGCTGAGCGCGCCCGGTCGGCTGCCTGCCAGCGTGGGCGAGAAATAAAGACCGCCGGGCCAATCTGCAACGGCGTAGTATTGATAGCGCCGCAGTACCTCGCCCCGATAGAGCACGACCGATGTCCCTTTGGCTGCATAGCCGTATTTATGCGTGTCTGCAGACATCGAAGTGACGCCCGGCAGACGGAAGTCGAAATCAGGCGCGTCGTAGCCCAGCTCCCGCGCAAAAGGCAGGATGAAAGCGCCTAAGCAGGCGTCGACGTGCAGGCCCACCTTGCGCGCCTGCGCCACTGCCGCCAGCTCTGGGATGGGATCGATGACGCCGTGCGGGAACGAAGGGGCGGAGCCGACCAGGGCCACAGTGTTGCGGTCGATGGCGGCGGCCATCGCCGCCACGTCGGCGCGCAGATCGGGGCCGATCGGCGTACGCACCAGCTCGATGCCGAAATAGTCGGCGGCTTTATCGAAGGCGGCATGCGCAGAGACGGGCGCAATCACGCGTGGGCGCTTCAAGCCGCGCTCTGCCCGCCCCCAGTTGCGATAGGCGCGCATTGCCAGTAGAATGCTCTCCGTGCCGCCGGAGGTGACCGCACCTACGACTGGGTCGGGCGTATGGTCTGCCCCGAGCAGATGGGCGGTCATGGAGACGATCTCCGCCTCGTACTTGACCGTGCTCGGCCAGAGATCGAAGTGCAGCGGGTTGCTCTGGGAATTGAGCGCATAGACCCGGTTCAGAAACTCGATGTGCGCCGGATCGCCGTGATAGACGGCGCCGGAAACGTACCCTTCGCGCCAGCGACGCTGCTCCCGCGCTTGCAGCTCGCTCATCTCAGCGAGAATCTCCTCCCGGCTGCGCCCGCTCCTGGGCAGGCGGCTGTAGCTCGGCACTTTGCCGCGGTAGGGATGCAGGACGTCGTCCAGCTCCGCCAGCAATGCTTCATACTGTCGTTCAAGCCGACGACGCAGGAAGGGAACGCGATGCAGTGCAGCTTCCAGCAGCGGTGCGAGAGGGAGCGGCAGGTGGCCAAGCAGGGCGAACGGATCGGGCATGGTCAACCCTCGCTTTTATGCCGATTGAGATGGCGATAGATAGGATGTAGTTTTTTGTAAAGCTCAACGAACTGGCCGAACAGGTCATCGTACAGAGGCGCCAGCTTGGTTTGCGGCTCATAGACGCGAGCGATGGGCGTGCAGTTGTCCAGGTCGGCAAGGCGGAGGAAGCCCAGGCCCAGTGCAGCCAGGAACGCCGCCCCACGCGTGTTGATGTGCACCGGATTGGCAACCTGCAACACCGGTCGCTGCAATACATCGGCGTGAATCTGGCACCAAAGGTTGGAGCGAGCGCCCCCGCCGACGAGACGCACATTTTCCAAGCGCCGGCCGATGAATTTTTCTACATAAATTTGGAGCCAGCGTGTGTTGAAAGCGACGCCTTCGTAGACGGCGCGCACAATGTCTGCGCGCGTTGTGCGCAGCGAAAGATTGCACCAGCCCCCGCGCAGCGTATGGTCGTCCACCGGAGAGCGCTCGCCGTTGAGCGAGGGCATGAAGATGACTCGACCGCTGCCCGGCGCCGCGGCGGAGGCGACGGCCTCCAACCGCTCAAAGCTGTCAGCAGGTGGCGGGTTGACCATCAGCGCATCCTCTCCCCAAAAGCAGCGGGTGCGCACAAAGTTAAGCGCAGCGCCGGCGATCTCATGTTCGTTGAGCAGCATGTAGCGGCCGGGGATCGCAGAGGGTAGCGATGCCATGTTGTGCAGCACATCGGTCTTTTTATACGGCACATGGCAGCTCAGCCACGAAGAGGTGCCGATATAGCAGTGGGCGGCGTAGTCGGCCACTGCACCGGAGCCAACGGCTGCCGTGTGCAGATCGGGGGAGCCGGCCACCACCTGCACCTTTTGGCTGCCCAGCCCCAGGTCGGCGGCTGCAGCGGGCGTCACCTCGCCGATTACGTCAATCGAGCGCACCAGCGTGTCGGGCAGTTTGGCGCGGTCAACGCCGACCATGCGCAGCAGCTGCTCGTCATAGCGAATGTCGTTGATGGCGCGGTTGTCCGTAACCCAATGCAACGTCATCGTTTCCCCGGTGGAGACGATGCGGCCGGTCAATTTGTAGTTGATGTAGTCTTTCGGCTCCAGAAATTTGACGGCGCGGGCGTAGATTTCCGGCCGCTCTTGTTGCAAATACAGGATGTGGGAAATGGAATCTTTGCCGGAATGGCCGGGGATGCCGCCGGTTTTACGCACCCATGTCCACAGTTTATATGCGCCATAGCCCACAAAAGAAGGAAAACCTCCCGTCACTCGGCGCACATGCCGCGCGCCGCGCGCATCCATCCATAAGATGGCGTTCATCAGCGGTTCGCCGTCGGCGCCGAGAGGAACCGTGCCCGACCAGTGCGTGGTGGCGCCGATGCCGACCACGCGCGCAGCTGCACCCGGGACTTCGCTCAACACGCGGCGAGTTGCAGCACAGATCGCCGACCACCATTCCCTAGGGTCCTGTTCGACCCCATTCTCCGGCTGAAAAATCAGATGAACCGCCTCCGTGGCCCCTGCAAGAAAGACGCCCTCCGTAGTGAAGAGTGCCACTTTTGGCCCCGACGTGCCGAGGTCGATTGCCAGAATCAAAGGCTCGTTTGCTTGCGTGCGATCCGGTTTCATTGGTTTTTGGACTGTTCACGAGTTGGAATGGATAAGTAGATTTTTGATAGGATTGTAGCTTACACACTTTTGGCGATTTGGCGAAAATGCGACACACTGGGTTGCGTCCGGCCCGGGGTCCCACCGACCTCACAGGTGGATGGCTTCGGGAGACCCAACCCACGCAACGCATTCTGGTGAGCAAAGCTTTGTATGAATTTGCGCAGCGTCTTTCACCTGCAAGGGTGGTTGTTAATCTTTCTGGGCGGGGCGATGCTTACGCCCATTCCTTTCTCTCTTTACTATCGCTCCGGCGATCTGTCGGCGTTCCTGATCGCGGCGCTGGTCACCATCGTGGCAGGGCTGATCGTTGTCCGGTGCACCGACATTGAACGCGATGTGCGCGTGCGCGAAGGGTTCGCCATTGTCGCCTTCGGGTGGTTGTTGGCGGCGGCCTTCGGCGCGCTGCCTTTTGTGATCTCCGGCGCCATCCCTTCCTACACCGACGCGTTTTTCGAGACGATGTCCGGCTTCACTACGACCGGCGCCAGCATCCTCACCGATATCGAGGCGTTGCCACGCGGCGTGCTCTTCTGGCGCAGCTTTACCCACTGGCTGGGCGGCATGGGCATCATTCTGCTCTCTTTGGCCATCCTGCCTTTTCTCGGCATCGGCGGCATGCAATTGTTCAAGGCAGAGGTGCCGGGGCCGGTGGCGGACAAGCTCGCCCCGCGCGTCGCCCAGACGGCCAAAATTCTATGGGCGATCTACATCGTGTTGTCGGCGCTCCAGACTCTCCTGCTCATGGTGGGCGGCATGGACCTCTTCGATGCGCTTTGCCACACCTTTGGCACGATGGCGACCGGCGGTTTTTCCACACGCAACGCCAGCATTGCCGCCTTTCCGAGCCCCTTCGTTCAGTGGGTGATCATCGTCTTTATGTTCCTGGCCGGAGTCAATTTCGCCCTACATTACCGCGTGTTGCAGCGCGGGTTAAACAGCTATCGCTATGACCGCGAATTTAACGTCTACGCAGCGTTCATCATCGTGGCGTCGCTTCTAATCTTCGGCTTCGTGATGCTGCGCGAAGGACAGTTTAGCGAAAAGGTGGTGCGCGATGTCGTCTTTCAAGTGGTCTCCATCCAGACGACGACCGGCTACGTCACCTTCGATTACGAGCGGTGGCCCTTCGCGGCGCAGATGGTGCTCTTTTTGTTGATGTTCGTCGGCGGCTCGGCCGGCTCCACCGGCGGCGGCATGAAGGTGTTGCGTATCTACCTGCTGATCAAATTCGTCTTCGCAGAGCTGAATCGACTCATCCACCCCCATGCCATCGTGCCGGTGCGTATGCGAGGCCAGACCATCCCTCGCGACGTGATGACCAATGTGCTCGGCTTCGCCGTGCTGTACATCGTTATCTTCTTCCTCGCCGCGCTGCTGATCGCAGCTGCAGGCCATGACATGCCCACCGCATTCGGCGCCGTCATCGCCACCCTGAGCAACGTCGGCCCCGGTCTGGGCGATGTCGGCGCCGTGGACAACTACAGTGCATTTCACCCAGCCGTCAAATGGCTGCTTGCGTTTCTCATGTTGCTCGGCCGTCTGGAGCTGTACACCGTGCTCATTCTGTTTGCTCCGGCCTATTGGCGACGCTAAGAAGAGAATCGTCGAACGCCAGCGGCGAGCAAGGCAACCACAAGCGCTGCAAAGCTGGTGAAGACGAACGCCCACTTCAATAAGGTGAATAGACCGGCCAACTCTGCAACCACCGGCGTTGTGGCCGGATAGCGCGCCATCACCAGCGAGGTTGCGCTGTTTTCCAGAAAATCCAACAGCGCCCCGGCCACCGGCAACAGGTTGAGCAGCCGCCACGGCGACGAGGCGTCGAAGCCGCGCTGTGTTGACCAGCCGATAGTCGTGACCAAAAAGGTCATGTAGACCAGCGGCCAGACGACGTCGAAGGTGAAGCGAGAGCGAATGTAATGGCTGCGCCCTGCCTCGCCCAATGCATCCGCAATGCGATACAGCTCCCCGGCAGTGTAGAAGAAGGCGGTGTCGGGCGTCTCCGCCGCCCCTGTCACCGCGGCCGTAGCGTCGGCCTGCGCAGGCAGGACGACGACGAGAAAGACAAAAAACAGAATCGTGGAGAGCAGCGCTAATCGGCCTGTGGCGATTTTTTCCAGCGCGCTCGATAGACTGTGCAGATAGTTCATGAGGCGGCGTACCGAAGCACCTTTACACTGTGGCTAAAAATTCTTCCAGCAGGCGGTTGAATTCTGCAGGATGCTCCCAGAACATCATGTGGCCGCCCAAGACTGCAGTGCGCGTGTTGGGGAAATGGCTGCGCATAAACGCGGTTGCGGTCTCCGCCCAGTGCTCGGCGATAACGGCCAGTGCAGGCAGCGAGGCGTCCACCTGCTTTGCCGCCTCCATGCAATTCGAGAACATGCCGGAGGCAAAGAGCGCGGCTGCGATCGGTGTGGGCGTGCGCAGCGACTGTTCGATGATCCAGGTCATCTCGGCAGGCGTGAGCTCGCGCTGCACCATCACTTCGTCCGCATAGTGCGCAATAAAATCCCGGTGCCCCTGTCGAGAGCGCAGGAAGGTGTGATATGCGCCGGCAATTTCGTCCAGCGGCCCCTCCACCCAATCGCCTTCATGCGCAGAAAGTGGCTTGGGAGAGAGATCGATGCACACCATCGCCTTGAGCGCAGCGAGACCTTCCTGCCGCACATAGCCCCATGTCGCCAGGCAGCCGAACGACCAGCCGATCAGCACGACGTCGGTGAGATCGAGCGCTTTGATGAATTTCGCTAAGTCGGCGGCGTGGGTGATGTAGTCGTTGCCGTGACAGACGATCGAGGAGCGACCGTGACTACGCGGGTCAAGGGCGATGACCCGATGCGTGCGCGCAAAATGGTCCAGCTGGTGATGAAAGACCTCGCCGGTGAACGTCCAACCGGGTACAAAGATCAGCGGCGTTCCCCGGCCGACCTCGCGATAGTACAGCTCCACTCCCGGCTCCACTTCGATGTAGGCGCCTGATGGTTGTTCGATCGTCACGGGATGTTCCTCCGTCTGTGTGTGGTTTCAGTTCGGCTCCATGGACTTTAACAAAAGATTCTACCCGTAGGCGTTGCCCGTAGTTTTCTATTTCATCCTCTCTCGGCAGGCTCTCGAGCGAAGAAGCATTGAGTTGCAATGGCTGTCTTTGTAGGATTATAGCGACAGATGCTCGTTCCCGGCAACCCGTGCGATCAAGACCACAGTCGCAACGCCGTCTCGATGCTAGGATAGAGATGCCGACCGATCGGATGGGACGTCGTTGGAGGGTAATTTCAACAAAAAAGACCGATGCGGTATCCCTGGGCGAACAGTGTTCTGCTGATCCTGCTCACGCTGCAGCTCGTCACGGGCGTTGCTGCGCTGATGGCCGGTTCCGAGCAGATGCAGTGGGTTCTCTGGCTACACACAGCAGGCGCCTATGGCGTGGTTGTGGCTCTTCTCTGGAAGAGCGCCGTTATCGTGCGCGCCATCCGCCGCCGTCCACGCTGGAGCATTTCCAGAGCCGGGTTTTTGTGGTTGACCGTCCTGTTGGCGGGTGTATTGGTCACCGGCTTTCTTTGGAGCCACGATGGTCCGCGCTTTTGGGGCACGTACAGCCTGGTCACCGTGCACGGGTGGCTGGCCGTGGCAATGTGGATGTTCCTGCTTTGGCACACTTTTGCCAAACGCTTTGTCTTTCGCATTCGGGCTGCGCGCGACCGGCGGGCCTTTCTGCGATTTGCGGGCGTTGCGCTGGCAGGTGCGCTGCTCTGGCGCAGCGAGCGCCCGGTGCAGTCGGCGCTCGCGCTGCCGGGCGCACAACGACGCTTCACCGGCTCCTACGAGACGGGCAGCTTCACCGGACGCTTCCCGTACGTGGTGTGGCTCTTCGACAACCCTGCACCCGTCGCCCCGGCGCATTGGACGCTGCACATCGACGGCGCGGTGGATCGACCTCTGCTCCTGAGCCTGGAGGATATAATGCGACTTGCCAACGCCACGCAGATTGCGTTGCTCGACTGCACGGGCGGCTGGTACACGATCCAGGAGTGGACGGGGGTCCCGCTCGTCCTCTTGCTCGAACAGGCCGGTCTGCGCGACGATGCACGGAGCGTCACCGTCGAGTCGATCACGGGCTATGCGCGTCGCTTTCCGCTGCAGGAGGCGCAGCGCTGTCTGCTGGCGACCCACGTGGCGGGTCGTCCGCTCGACCATGGTCACGGTTTTCCGCTGCGCCTTGTGGCTCCCGGCCGCCGCGGCTTCGAATGGGTGAAGTGGGTGATTCGCCTGCACGTCAACACCACCGCCGCCTACCTCCAGCCGCCGCTGCCGTTGCAGTGACCTCCGATGGACGCAACGGCAGCCAAACGCCCCGTCCCGAATGAGGTGGAAAGTTGCGTCGATGGCCCTATAATTTGCCTTTCGCCGCTGAAAAAGTTGCTTCAAGTTGAAAGCGGACGTAAAATAGGAAGCGTAAGATTGGAGAAAGTTCCAACCGGCTCGGCGCAATGCCGAGCTTTTTTGCGCCGGGGTTCAATCGGGCTGCGATGCCTGAAGACGGTAAAAAAGTTATGATTGCAACCGAAATGCACACGAATGGAGCCGCCTTTCAGACCGGAGCGATCGTCCGCAACGACATCCGCAATGTGGCCATCATCGCCCACGTCGACCACGGCAAGACGACGCTGGTGGACGGCATGCTGCGCCAGACTCGCGTCTTTCGCGACAATCAGACGGTGTTGGAACGTGTCATGGATTCCAACGAGCTGGAGCGCGAGCGCGGCATCACCATTCTGGCCAAGAACACCGGCATTGAATACAGAGGCGTTACGATCAACATCGTCGACACCCCCGGCCACGCCGACTTCGGCGGCGAGGTCGAGCGCATCATGCATATGGTCGACGGCGTGTTGCTGCTCGTCGACGCTGTAGAGGGGCCGATGCCGCAGACGCGCTTTGTGTTGCGCAAGGCGCTAGAGCGGGGACTGCGCGCCATCGTCGTCGTCAACAAGGTCGACCGGCCGGCGGCGAGACCGGACTACGTCGTCAACGCCACCTTTGATCTCTTTGTCGATCTCGGCGCCACCGATGAGCAGGCCGATTTCCCGGTGATCTACACACGCGCGCTAGAGGGGCGCGCCGGCCTTCGCCCGGACGAGCTGGCGCTGAATCTGGAGCCACTCTTCGACGCTATCGTCAACCACTTGCCTCCGCCGTGCGTCCATCTCGCCGGGCCGACGCAGTTATTGGTGGCGACCATTGAATATAGCCCCTACGTCGGCAAGATCGCCGTCGGTCGACTGCAGAGTGGAACGATCCGCACCGGTCAGCCGATCGTGCGCATCAACCCCCAGGGCGAGCAGGAGCCGGCGAAGGTGACGCAGGTTTACGTTTTTCGCAACCTACAGCGGGTGGCTGTGGAAGAGGCGAGCGCCGGCAATATTGTGGCGGTGGCAGGCGTCGAAACCGTCGGCATCGGCGACACACTGGCCGATCCGGCGGATCCGCGTCCGCTTCCGCCCATCACCGTCGAAGAGCCGACCGTGCGTATGACCTTCTCGGTCAACGACAGTCCCTTTGCCGGCCGCGAAGGGCAGTATCTCACCAGCCGGCAGGTGCGCGCCCGCCTCTTCAACGAGCTGGAGCGCAACGTCTCGCTGCGCGTCGAGGAAACCGAGCGCGCCAACGAGTTCATCGTCTCCGGCCGCGGGGAGTTGCATCTGGCCATTCTCATCGAGACAATGCGTCGCGAGGGCTACGAGTTCGCCGTCAGCCGCCCCGAGGTCATTTTCAAACAGAGCGATGCAGAGCTGCTGGAGCCGATCGAAGAGGTCTTTGTCGAGGTGGCGCAGGAATATCTCGGCGCAGTGCAGGAGATGTTGGGGCGTCGCCGCGCGCAGATGCAGAACATCCACTACGGCGAGGATGGCACGGTTTATTGCACCTATCTGGCGCCGACGCGCGGGCTGCTCGGCTTCCGACAGCCCTTCCTGACCGCCACGCGCGGCACGGGTGTCTATCACACGCTCTTTCACGGCTATGCGCCTTACGTCGGCGACATTGACCTGCAAAAAAACGGCAAACTCGTAGCGTTGGAACCGGGTGTGGTGAGCAGCTACGCGTTGACCAACCTGCAGCAGCGCGGGGTCTTTATCGTCAAACCCGGCGACGAGGTGTACGCCGGTCAGGTGGTGGGCGAGCACATTCGCGAAGAAGAGCTGGTGGTCAACGTCTGCAAGTCGAAACAACTGACCAATTTTCGCGAAAAGCCTTCCGGTGCAGCGGAGATGCTCAACGCCCCGCGGGAGCTGACACTGGACGACGCCATTCAGTTCTTGGACAACGATGACCTGCTTGAGGTCACGCCTGTTTCCTTGCGCGTGCGTAAGAAGATTTTGAACCACGACCAACGTCAACGCGCGCGCAAGACGCAAAAGGGGTAAAATGAGATCGAGCGTTCTCGATATGGGAGTGTATTGAACACGTATGCGCATCCTCATCGTCGGCGCGGGCGACGTGGGCTTTCAGCTCGGCAAGCGCCTCTCGCGCGAGCAACATGACATCACCATCATTGACTCGAACCCGGACAAAGTGCGCCGCGCCGCCGAACAACTCGATGGCCTCGCCATCGAAGGATCGGGAGACAGCTATCGGGTGCTGCTGCAGGCCGGCCTGTGCGACGCCGACGTCGTCGCCGCCGTCACCGACAACGACGACGCCAACCTCATGGCGTGCCGACTGGCCAAAGCCACCGGCGTCGAGGTGACGATCGCGCGCGTGCGCAACGCTGAATTCACGGCCCCGGATTTCCCGTTGACGCCCGAGCAATTGGGTGCCGACCATATCATCCATCCCGAGCGCGAGGCTGCCAACGCCATCCTGCGCTTATTGCAGGAGACGTCGGCTACCCATGTCATCGACCTGGAGCAGGGGAAGATCGAGGTGATCGGCCTGATTCTGGAGCCGGACTCGCCGTTGGTGGGACCTTCGCTGGCCGAACTGGGTGCCCGCTACAAGCGTCCGCCGGTGCAGATCGTCGCCGTCGAACGCAATCACGAGACGATCATCCCCAAAGGCAACGACCGCCTCTACCCGGGTGACCTGGTCTTTGCCGTATGCGCGCCGGAATACGCCAAAGAATTCTTCGGGCTTGCAGGCAAACATAAAAAGCCGCGTATGAACAAGATCATGATCCTGGGCGGCGGCATGATCGCGCGCTTCATCGCAGAGGCGCTTGCCGGCGTAGCCACGATCAAGATCATCGAACATGACCTGGCGCGCGCCGAACGCCTGGCCGGCTGTCTGCCGCATGCGCTGGTGATTCACGGCGACGGCACCGATCTCGACCTGCTCGACGCCGAGGATATTGAGGAGATGGACGCCTTTGTGGCGGTGACCGGCGACGACGAAAACAACATCATCGCCACGCTGCTGGCGCTGCAGCACAATGTGAAGCGACCGATTGCGCTGGTCAACCGCGTCGCCTATCTGCCGATCCTGCCCAAGATCGGTCTCAACTCGGTGATCAGCAAGCAGATGCTGACGGTCAACGCCGTGCAGCAGTTCATTCAGCATCGTCAGGTGGCGGCAATCGCCAGCCTGCCGGGCATCGAGGGGCAAATGATCGAATACATTGCGCGCGAGGGAGCGCGTATCACCCAAAAGCCGCTGCGTCACGTCAAATTTCCGCGCTCCGCCGTGGTCGGCGCAGTGCTGCGCAACGGGCGCATCTTGATCCCCGATGGCGACACCATCCTCCAGCCCGGCGATCGAGCGGTCATCTTTGCGCTGCCTCAGGCGATTCCCGAACTTGACCGGCTTTTCAGCTAAGCAACAAGCCGCCTGCGCAAGCTTGCAAGAGGAAACGCACTGCTCAACGCTGTTGCGGCAGCGCAGCAGTGCGATAATGTTCCGGCCACACTACGGGCAACGTCGCCGGGTCCTGACCGGACTCGGTGTACATAAGATAGAGCAGAGGCGGCGTCATCCACTGATGCCATGCGTACAAAGGCGCGTTGATGCCGTCCGGCGGTTGCTCGCTGTGGTAGAAAAAGGTGTAACGACCGGCCGCGAGTTCGACATCGCTCTTTTCCAGTGCTTGCACAAGATCCTCCCCGCGCAGCGAAGGCGCGCGCTGCATGGCATCGACCAGCAGAAGCAGCGCGTCATGCGCCAGAAACGTGCTCATTTCCGGCGTCGGCATCCCGTTCTGGCGGTAGCGCTCGAAGATCGTGCGTCCCATCTCGGTGGCGATCGAAGGCCAAGGGCCGCGTCGCGCTACGATGCTGCCTGCGCCCAGGCCGCCGGACCAACCGAAGACGGCGGGCTCCAGCGCGCGACGGCTCTGGTTAACGACCAGCGTCCCTTTGTCGGGACGAATTCCCGCATCGAAAAGTTGCTGATGCAGCGCCAAGGCTCCATTGGCGCCGATCACGATGAACACAGCGTCTGGAATGGTGGGCATAGCCAGCAGGCGGGCGATCTCCGGCGAAAAATCCATCATCGGCGCATCGACGCGATGGATGTCCAGCGCAATTTCATGGTGTGCAAACCACTCGCTGCTCTGCTCGATAAAGAGATCGCCTGCCGCTGAGCTTTCGACGATCAGCACGGCCTGCATCACTCCGTCTCCATTGAAATCACCGATGCTCGCCAGCCAGTTGGCCGGCATGCTCGCCACCATGGGCGTGGCGGGCGCCAGGCGAAAGACTGTCGGCAACTGTGTCTCGGTGATGGCAGGAGAAGCAGCGTCGATTACGAGCATCGGTTTGTGAAAGCGTTCTGTCACCTCCGCCACCTTGGCGGTGGCGGCGTCGTTCAGGCCCACGATCAGGCCCACAGCACACTCGTTGACAATCAATTGCTCGGCCAATCGCGCTGAGCGCAGCGGGTCGTCGCCGCCGTCGACAATCGCCAGGCGCAGCGGCACACCTGCCACCCCTCTGGAGTTGATGCGCTCCAGGGCGAGATTCAACCCCATCTGCATATTGGCGGAGCGCATCCATACGCCTGTACTGGAAAGCGGCAATATCGCGCCGATCACCACCTCCGATGCTTCGGATAAGACCGCAGGGCTGCACGGAGTCGGCGGGGCAGGGGTGGGGGTGACCAGTGTCTCTCGGTAGACGATACGCGTCACTTCCACTTCGACTGTCTGAATCACAGGCGGCGCTGTAGGAGAGGGCGTCGTCTGCGCAGGCGCCATGCATGCGGCGGCCCAAACCATCGTCAGCCATAGACCCACTATCGACAGAGAGCGAAAAGAAGCAAGGATGCGAATCAAATGGCTCCGCTCTTTCTTTGCATTGTCAATGCGTTGTCAATCGGCAGCCCCGGAGAGTGCATGGAAGCGCCGAGACAGCCCCTCGGCTCGAACAGTGCGTTTCTCCTACGAAACCTCGACGCTTGCCCGACGTTGACATACATCAACGCAGTATAGCATGGCGTTTTTGAACGTCCAAACCCCGTCGGATTGACGCTTACCGGCAAAATGCGCCGAAAGTCGACAAAAGCGCCATGCCTTTTTGAACACCTCGGTTGACAATGGCACAATACCTTTGTTTTATCTTGCGCCGTACCGCTTTGGTGCGGACAAAATACAAGCGTGACCGAAAGATGAGAAGGATTGCATCATGCAAGAGCAACAAGTGATTGAACGCCCTGCACTTGCGCTTTCCGGTCATCGGCAGCGGCTTTTTATCCCCGGCCCAACCGATGTTGCGCCTGAGGTGCTCGCAGCCCAAACTGCACCGATGATCGGCCATCGCAGCGATGAGTTTGAGGCGCTTTTCGCCAAATGCGAGGAACAGCTACGCATGCTCTTCTACACCAACGCTCGCGTCTACATCGTCGCCGCGTCGGGAACCGGTCTGCAGGAGGCGGCGATCCGCAACCTCGTCGCCCGCCGCGTTCTGTGCTTTGTCAACGGCGCGTTCAGCCAGCGCTGGGCGGACGTTGCCCTCGGCTGCGACAAAGAAGTGGTGCGCGTGGACATTCCCTGGAACACGGCGGTGAAGCCGGAGCAGGCAGCCGAGGCGCTCGAAAAGGCGCTGGCCCAAGGCCCGGTGGAGGCGATCACCGTGGTTCACAACGAGACGAGCACCGGCGTCATGAGCCCGATCCGGGAGATCGCCGCAGCGGTGCGCCGCATTAGCCCGGAGACCCTGGTGTTGGTTGACGCCGTCTCCTCCTTCAGCGGGACGCGCATCGAGACCGACGCTTGGGGGTTGGACGTCGTGCTCACCTCGTCGCAGAAGGCGCTGGCCGTTCCGCCGGGACTGGCGCTCTGCGCCGTCAGCGATCGCGCGCTTGCCAAGGCGGAGACGGTCAAAGGTCGCGGCTGGTATTTCGATTTTGTGCGCCTAGAAAAGGCATTAAAGAAGAGCACGACGCCCGCCACGCCGGCCATCTCTCTGATGCGCAGCCTAAGCGTTCAACTGGATCGCATCTTCGCCGAAGGCGTCGACGCGCGCTTCGCTCGCCATGCCCGCCTTGCCGAGCGCACGCAGCGTTGGGCCGTCGCCAACGGCTTTGAGCTAATGGCCGAAGAAGGCTATCGTTCCCACACACTCACGACAGTGACCAACACGCGTGGCGTCAACGTCAAACAGCTCAACGCCTACCTCGCCCGCCAGGACATGGAGATCTCGAACGGCTACGGCGACTACAAGGACAAAGCCTTTCGCATCGCCCACATGGGGGAAGTCCAGGAGGAAGACCTGGATCGGCTTTTCGCCGCGATCGAGCGTTATCTGGCGGGACTGAGCTAAGCGTGCAGAGCGCAACCGTCTAAGGCGCTGCTTTCCCTTAAGAAAGCTTCGAATAAGGGGCGAGCAGCGCCTCCACCTCGCTGGCGCTGCTCGTCTGCACTAAGCTGCGGCGTAGATAAGATGCGCCGGGAAATCCGCGTGCATACCAGCCGAGATGCTTGCGCATGGGCATAAAGCGGGGAGGATGGCCTTTGCTGATCGTCTCCTCGTGAAGCCAAGCATGCTCGAGTGCGATGCGTAGCAACAGATGCGGTTCGGCGGCGAGCAAACCCTCTGCGTCAGGCCGAAAAACGAGCGGATTGCCGTTGGCGCCGCGACCGATGAGCACACCGTCTAACCCATAGCGAGTGGCGCGATGGATGGCGTCGTCATAGCTCTGTACGTCGCCGTTGCCTAAGATCAGGGTGCGACTGCCGCGCGCCGCCTCCGCCGCTGCTGCAATTTCTTCCCAATCGGCTGCGCCCCGATAGCGCTGGTGAAGCGTACGACCATGTACGACAATCGCTGCAGGTTCGGCTTCCAGCAAGCGCGAGATCCACTCTTTGGCCTGTGGACGTTCATAGCCGATGCGCGTCTTCACGCTCACGGGAACCGGGCGCCGCGCCTGAAAAGGGGGTGGCAGGGTGTTGCGCCGCGCCTCGGCCTGAGCAAGCAGATGGAACGGCAGGCCCGGAATATCGCGCAAGGTAGCCCCGTTGCGCCACAGCTCGATCCCACGGCGCGCAGCGCACACGATTTCTTGCGCCAGTCCCGGCGTGCGGATCAGCCCTGCTCCGGAGCCGCGATGGACGACGCTGGCCGCCGGGCAACCCATATTAATGTCGATGCCGTCGAAGCCTAATTCGCAGAGAAACACCGCCATCCACAGGAAACGTTCCGGCTCATGGCCGTAAATCTGTGCAATCACCGGCCGCTGGCTCTCGTCGTAATGCAGGTCCTGAAGCAACGCCCAGTCGCCCACCTGCAGCCGTTCAACGGCGACAAATTCTGTGTAGACGAGCGCCGGCTTCCCATATTTCTTTTGGATGTGACGACAGGCAGAATCGGTCACGCCGTCCATTGGCGCCAGCCCGAGGATGGGCCGCGACAGATGCTGCCAATCCAGATAGCAATGAGTTTCTTGCAGGCAATTTGTAGATGCTCGCTCGGCCATAAACGCTTTTATCCTATCGATCCTGCCCCCGATCGACAAGTTGAGGACTCATTTGTTGTTTGCGGAAGGACCATGAAATCGATACGAGTACGACGTTCTGCGATTTGCGCCATCAGATGAACATATAGTATGATGCTTCAAAATAATTTGAAGCAATTTGTTTTGAGGTTTTTATGGCGTCTCATCTGACTGCGCACGAACCTCCCGACCTGTTGAAATTGCTGGCGCATGAGCTGCGTTGGAAGTTGGTGCGTCAGTTGGTGCACAGCGATCTGCGCGTACAGGAGCTGGCGGAGCGGGTGGCGCGACCGCTCAACCTCGTCTCCTATCATTTGGCGCAGCTTCGTCGTGGCGCGCTGGTGATCGAGCGCCGCAGCAGCAGCGACGCCCGCGACGTCTACTACAGCCTCGACCTGAGACGGCTGCGGCATCTTTACCACGATGCCGGTGTCGCCCTCCATCCGGCCCTGATCGAATGCAGGGAGCAGCGGAAGGAAGATCGGGCGGCTGCCTCCACACCGGCCCGGCGGTCGCCGGTGCGTGTCCTCTTTCTTTGCACACACAACAGCGCGCGCAGCCAGATGGCGGAAGCGATGCTCCGTCGACTGGGCGGCGACGCAGTCGAAGTCTACAGCGCCGGCAGCGAAATCCGCGAGGTTCATCCTCTGGCGATCGAGACAATGGCGGAGCGCGGGATCGACATTCGTGGCCAACGCTCGAAATCCGTGGAAGAATTCGCCGGTCAGCGCTTCGACTACATTATTACCGTCTGCGATCGAATGCGCGAGGTCTGTCCTGTCTTCCCTGGGGAGCCGGAGCAGGTGCACTGGAGCATCCCCGATCCTGCGGCAGTGGAGGCGGCGATGCAGAGACAGGCGTTTATGAACGTAGCCGAGCAGTTGGCGGTGCGTCTTGATTTCTTTGTCAAGGCGCTTGCAGCCGATTCAATGGCCGACGAAACGCAATCTTGAGAAAAGGAAGGAGCGATGAACCGACCGAATTTGATGCGACGCACTGCTGCAGAGTTTTTTGGCGTGTATGCATTGGTAACGGCCGGCTGCGGTGCCATCGTCGTCAACAGCCAGACGGGTGCCCTGGGTCACGTGGGTGTAGCGTTGACCTTTGCCCTGGTGATTGCTGTCATGGTGGCGGCAACCGGCCATCTTTCCGGCGCCCATCTCAATCCGGCAGTGACGGTCGCTTTTGCGCTCACGCGCCATTTTCCCTGGCGTGAGGTTCCTGCTTATCTCCTCGGTCAGCTGGTGGGCGCCATCGCAGGGGCGTTGACGCTACAGATACTTTTTGGTTCGATAGCCCATTTAGGGGCAACTGCGCCGTCGGGAACGCCTTTACAGTCTTTGGTGCTTGAAACCTTGCTGACGGCGTCGTTGATGTTTGTCATCATCGCCGTAGCGACCGATTCGCGCGCGGTCGGTGAGTTGGCAGCGCTGGCGATCGGTTTCACCGTCGGGACGAACGCCCTCTGGGCCGGACCGATCAGCGGGGCGTCGATGAATCCGGCGCGCTCGCTGGGGCCGGCGCTGGTGAGCAATTTCTGGCAGGATCAGTGGATTTATCTCGTCGGTCCGGTGATAGGGGCGGCGTTGGGTGCGTTGATCTACCAGTGGATGCGCAAGCCGGTGGGCCGACCGGCGCCCATGCTCGCGCCGATGGAGGAAACCGGCCTCGCTGCAAAGGAGCACAACACCATTTCATCAGAATCCACATTACAGACCTGAAAGAGCTAGACCTGGAGAAAAATCATGGACCGAAAAATCAAAGTATTGTTTGTCTGTGTGCACAACAGCGCGCGCAGTCAGATGGCCGAGGCCTTTCTTAACGCACTTTACGGGGATCGCTTCGAGGCGATGAGTGCCGGTCTGGAGCCCGGCGTGCTCAACCCATACGTCGTGCGTGCCATGCAGGAAATTGGCATCGATATTTCCAACGCCAAAACGAAGAGCGTCTTTGAGCTGTACAAGGCCGGCTATATCTACAGCTACGTGATCACCGTCTGTGATCCGGAGGCGGCCGAACGCTGCCCCATCTTTCCGGGCGTCACCAAACGTCTGCACTGGAGCTTCCCCGATCCCTCGCAGGCAAAGGGAACGGACGAAGAGAAGATGGCGATGGTGCGCTCGGTGCGCGATGCAATCCGTCAGCAAATCGAAGCCTGGGCCCCGACCGTCGCAGAGCGAACGCTAAAGGTGTGACGCCTATTCTGTTGAGAGCGCCCTGCGGACCGCCTCTGCAAGTTGGTGAAACGAAAACGGTTTCGGCAAAACCTGTTCCCTGTCACCGAGCACTGCACGATCGGTGATAAAGTCGGCCGGATATCCAGAGATGAACAGTCGTCGGATCTGGGGCTGATGCAGCGCAATTTTCGTCGCCAGTTGCGGACCGTTCATCTCCGGCATAATCACATCCGTAATCAGCAGATCGATCGGATGCAGATGGGTCGCAGCCACGTTCAGCGCTTCAGAGGGCGTAGCCGCCGTAAGCACTGCATAGCCGAGTCTGCGCAGGCTTTCGGCAGTCATTTCCAACACAGCCGGTTCGTCTTCAACCAACAGGATCGTCTCGCCGGCGCCCTGTGGAACGACGTTGACCGGCGCTTCAGGCAAGGAGGGCGCCTCGGAGTAGCGAGGAAAATAAATTTTAAAGGTCGTGCCCACCCCCACCTCGCTGTAGACCTGAATATGGCCTTGGTTTTGGCGCACGATGCCGTAGACGGTCGCCAGCCCAAGCCCCGTGCCTTTCCCCAACTCTTTGGTGGTGAAGAATGGCTCGAAGAGATGGGCCAACACCTCTCGACTCATCCCGCAGCCGTCGTCGCTGATGGTCAACAACACATATTCGCCGGGCGTGAAGTCGAACGGCGGATCGGCAAAGAGCGCGTCGAGCGTACTGTTTTCGGTGCGAATCACGATCCTGCCGACTCCGTCGATGGCATCGCGCGCATTAACGCAAAGATTGACCAGGATCTGATTCAACTGCGAGGGATCCAAGCGGACAGGCCACAAATTGGCGTCGGGAAGCCACTCAACGGTGATGGCTTCGCCGACCAACGAGCGCACCATCGAGAGCGAAGCCGCAATCTCTGCATTGAGGTCCAGGACGCGCGGTATGACGATCTGCTTGCGTGCAAAGCCCAAAAGTTGGCGCGTGAGCTCCGCCGAACGTTGCGCAGTTTTGTGGATTTCCGTCAGATGGCGATGCAGCGGTGAGGAAGGCTCCAGTTTTTGCAGCGCAAGCTCGCTGCGCATCAAAATCACGGCCAGCATATTGTTGAAATCGTGCGCAACTCCGCCGGCAAGTTGGCCGATCGCCTCCAGCTTTTGGGCTCTGGCCAA
>JANWYX010000134.1 GCA_025055055.1 Caldilinea sp.
CGACTTTCACGAGCCGGACGCCCTCTTTCTGGTGGTGGATCTCGGCGACATGATTCAGGTCGTCGCCCGCAGCACCACGGAAGCCATCGATGTTGGCCGCATTGCCCACGCGCTGGGCGGCGGCGGCCACAGTCGCGCGGCGGCGGCGCATTTGCGCGATGTCAGCCTCGGCGCCGTGCGCGCCCGCATCGAGCATTTGGTGCGCACGTACGCACGCGTGGCGGTCACCGTCGGCCAGATCATGAGCGCAGGTCGCCCGCACATGCTTCAGCCCGACATGACGATCGCAGAGGCCGATGCGCTGATGCGCCGTTACGGTCACGAAGGCTTCCCGGTGGTGACGACCGACGAACACGGGAAGGATGTGCTCCTGGGCGTCCTGACGCGCCGCGAGGTGGATAAAGCGCTGGGCCATGGCATGGGCGACCAGCCCGTGCGCCGCTTCATGCGCGTCGGTCAGTTCACCGTGCGTCCTGACGACTCGATCACCGTCCTGCGTCGACGCATGATCGAGAGCAACTGGGGGCAGATTCCGGTCGTCGACGGCGAGGGAAACATCGTCGGCATTGTCACGCGCACCGATCTGATTAAGCTCTGGGACGACGCCAACTTGCCCGGCCGTCGCAGCAATGAACTGGCGGCGCGGCTCCGCCAGACGTTGACGCCGGTGCAGCTCCATCTGCTGGCGTTGATCGGTCGCGAGGTCGACGCTATGAATTACAACGTCTACGTTGTCGGCGGCTTCGTGCGCGACCTGATGTTAGGCGTTGCGAGCAAACGCGCGCTCACGCTCGACGTCGACATCGTCATCGAAGGCGACGCCATCGCCTTTGCTCGGCGCATGCAGGAAAAATACGGCGGTCGCGTCGTCGAGCACAAGCGTTTTGGCACCGCCAAATGGCTGCTGACGCGCCCCGACGCGCCGGTCGACGTCGATAAGCTGCTGGCCGGCCTCGAAGGCGCCAACCCTGCCGACTTGCCGCCCCATCTCGACTTCGTGACCGCGCGCACGGAATTCTACACGGCGCCGACCGTCCTGCCGACGGTGCAACAGAGCAGCATCAAGCTCGATCTCCACCGTCGCGATTTCACCATCAACACGCTGGCGCTCTGTCTCAATCCCGATCGCTGGGGCGAGCTGCTCGATGCGTGGGGCGGTCTCGCCGACCTGCGCGCAGGGCTGGTGCGCGTGCTGCACAGCCTGAGTTTCGTCGATGACCCGACGCGCATCTTGCGCGCCGTGCGCTATGAGCAGCGCTTCGATTTCACCATCGAACCGCGCACGCTGGAGCTGCTGCTCGACGCGCTGGACCTGCTCGATCGCGTCACGCCGGCGCGCATCCGCCATGAGCTGGAGCGCATCCTTCAAGAGGAAAGGCCGGAAAAGGCGATGTTGCGTCTCGACGAATTGGGCATCTTGCGCAAAATTCACCCCTCTCTCTGCATGACGCAGGAAATCGCGAGGCAATTTGCGGCGCTGCGCGAGGCGCTGCAGGCGGAAGACGCCGATCCGGTGCTGCGCAAAGAACCGGTGGAGCGCCTCTACCTGGCGATTCTGACGTACGGCCTCAGCCAGGAGGAGCTCGACGCGCTGAAAGAACGACTGGGGCTGCGCCATGAAACGCAGCGGATTCTGAACGGGATGGCGCTCTTGCACCGTCATCTGCCTACACTTTCCGACCCGAGCGCCAAACCCAGCCAGGTGGTGCAGATCCTCGATCAGGTGCCGCCGGTTTGTCTGGCGCTCTTTCCAATTGTCTCTCACGATGCGATGGCACTCGAGCGCATACGGCGCTATCGCACGGAATGGAGTTCGGTTCAGCCGCTGTTGACCGGCGATGACTTGCGACGTATGGGTGTCCCGCGCGGCCCGCTCTATCGCCAAATTCTCACGGCGTTGCGCATGGCGCGCCTTGACGGCGAGATTCATACGCCGGAAGAAGAGATAGAATTGGCGAAGCGGATTGCGGCAATAATGTAATCTGCGACGAGATGGCGTTCGTTTGCACAACCGCCGATTTGATACAATGCCAACTGATGCGATGCCATCTGATGCAATTACATCTGTCAACGGTTGCTCGCCGGCTTTTGGGTTGAGAGCCATCTTCCAAGAAGCTTTAGAGCACCTCGGAAGAATGCAACGAAGCTTCGGCATTTATTGAGAAATCGGTGGATTCTGTCGAGAAAAGGTGACCGATGGATCTGGCATTCTGGCGCGATCTTTCGCTCTTTTATCTGTTCACGATGCAACTGATCGTCACGTTGCTTATGGCGGTTGCGCTCTACTTTCTTCTGCGCGCAGTCGTCGCCATGCGCCGTAAGGCGACCGACGGCGTTCGGTTTGCACGCCGGTATGTCGCCGTCGCCCACAACCGGAGCATCCAACTTGCCGATAGAGCTGCAACGCCGCTGATTCAGGTACACGTTTGGTTCGCCCGTGCGGTTGCAGTGGTGCGCACGCTGCGACCGGGTCGATCTTTCACTGCTCAAACAAAGGAGTCCTCGCAATGAGTCATCGCATGCGCTCGCTGTTGATCGGCGCCGTCGCCGGTGCGCTGTTAGGCGCGGCCTTCGCTTGGGTCGCCAGCGACGCCGACGCAGACGGAGAAGTCGACGCCGTCACTGCGCTCAAACGCCTCGGCCCGATGGATTATTTTGCGCTTGGCATTGCCATTCTGAACCTGGCGCGTCAGTTCGGCGGCATGCTGCACAAGTCGTAAATTTCTTATTTCACCCTGCAAAGGAGTGCACCGATGTCAGAAAAGCTGGGAACCGCAGAGCGCCCGCTGCGCGCAGCGATTGTCGGAGCAGGACCGGCCGGCTTCTATGCAGCCGAAGCTCTGTTAAAAGAAGGGTATGTTGTCACGGTCGACATTTTTGAGCGCTTGATTGCTCCCCATGGCCTGGTGCGTTATGGCGTGGCGCCCGACCATCAAAACATTAAAGCAGTGTCGAAGGTCTACGATCGCACGGTGGCCAATCCGGCCGTCCGCTATTTCGGCAACGTCGAGGTGGGCAAAGACATCACGCACGATGAGCTGAAGCGCCATTACGACGTCATCTTTTATGCCACCGGCGCGCAGTCAGACCGCAAGCTCGGCATTCCCGGCGAGGACCTGCCCAACAGCCTTTCTGCGACCGAATTTGTCGCCTGGTACAACGGCCATCCGGACTTCAAGGACCTCCAGGTCGACCTGAGCTGTGAAGCGGCGATCGTGGTCGGCGTCGGCAACGTGGCGATGGACGTGGCGCGCATCCTGGCCAAGTCGGTCAAGGAGCTGCAATGCACCGACATCGCCGACCATGCGCTGGAGGCGCTGGCCAAAAGCAACATCAAAGACATCTACATCGTGGCCCGTCGCGGGCCGGCGCAGGTGAAATTCACCAATGCCGAGATTCGTGAGATGGGGCACCTGGAAATTGCCGACGCCATCGTGCTCGAGCATGAGCTGAAGCTGGATCGCGCCAGCAGCGCCGCCATCGAAGGCGACATCGCCATGCAAAAGAATCTCGACTACCTGCGCGCCTATGCGGAGATCGGCGCCACCGGCAAACCGCGCCGCGTGCATTTCCGCTTCCTCCTCTCGCCGGTCGAAATTCTCGGTCAAGATGGGAAGATCGTCGCCGTCAGAATGGAGAAAAACGAGCTGCGCCCCTCGGTCAGCGGCGACATCAAGGCGACGGGCACAGGCAAATACGAGACGATTGAAGCCGGCCTGGTGTTGCGTTCCGTCGGCTACAAAGGCTTGCCGCTGGAAGGCGTACCTTTCGACAAGCGCAGCGGCGTGATTCCCCACGAAGTCGGGCGGGTGGTCGATCCGGAGACGGGCAAAGTTGTACCGGGGGAATATGTCGCCGGCTGGATCAAGCGCGGCCCCACAGGCGTCATCGGCACCAACAAGCCGGACGCCATCGAGTCGGTCAACAGTATGTTCGAGGACCTGCAGAAAGGGAAGCTCACGCCGGCGCCGGAGCCGGACCCCAATGCAATACCGGCGCTGCTGAAGGCGCGCGGCGTCCGCTACGTGACGAAGGACGAGTGGAAAATCATCGACGCCAAAGAGATCGAAGAAGGTAAAGCGCGCTGCAAACCGCGCGTCAAGATTGTGGAACGCGAGGCCATGCTGGCGCTGCTCAACGGCGCATCTTGACGACAGCGCAGGCCGACGCCCTTATTCCCGACTGCGTAGCGTCGCCACGCGATCGACGAACCGGCGACAACCTTCGACGCTGTAACGCAAAAAGGGCTCCGGCGCCTGAAAAGCAGTGTGACGAATCGACAGCTCGAAACTGAGCGGTTTGGCGTAGGGAGAGGCGGCGATGAGATGAGCGACGCGCTCCCAATCAACAACACCCAGAAAAAGCGGAAGATGTTGGTCGTGGACGCCGTCATTGTCGTTGAGATGCAGCGCAACTAAACGCTCGCAGAAAGACGCGAAGCGATCGACGCGATCGCGGCCAAGCATGGCGTGGCCTGAGTCAAAACAGAAGCCCAGAAAGTCCGGGGCATAGGCCGCCAACAGCCGCCCGATTATTTCGGCGTTATCGGCGGCGTGCATTGCGTCGACGACGCCTGCCTCGATGGCGGGAAAATCGATCAGGTTCTCGAGCGCAATGCGAACGTTGCGCGCTCGGGCGTATGTCTCGATGTCGTCGAGCGAGCGGCGAATCTGGTCAAAGAGAAATGCGTTGAACCGGGCGAGGTCAGGACGCCGAGTCGGCGGGTAGACGTGCATCACGACGGCGTCGCCGCCCAGGCGGGCCGCAAGGTCGATGCGATTTTTCACCAGCTCGACGCCCGCCAGCCGGGCATATTCCTGTGGTGCATACCAGAATTTTTCGACGCCTTCGGAGCCGTGCACATCGATGAGCTGCAGATGATACGTATCGAGCCAACGGCCGATCTGCTCTATCTCACTGTCGGCGTAAAGAAAGTCGGAGCGCCAGTGATGACACCAATGAACATGGGTGAAACCTGCCTCCGCCATCATGCGTAAATAGGGTTCAGGGTCGCCGTGATCGGTCACATAATCGCTGGTCAGAGCAAGCATCGTTTTCTTCCTTTCGTACGGTCACAGGAGTAGTCGCAATGGCGCCGGGGCTTCCCTTCGCAAATCTCACGCAACGTACGCGCATGTACTGGGAGATCAACCGCATCATGGTGCGCGGCGGCTTGCGCGCCGTTGTGCATCGCATTCGCCGTTCTCCACGCGCGCCCGGATGGTCGCTCGCCTATGAGAGCATCGTCGAAATGATGACGCTGGGCACGCCCGGCGGCTCGATTCAAAGCGCCGACGAGATTCGCCGTCCTCTTGACCGACTCACCAATGTGACGCGTCCTATCCGCGTGGAACGAATGCCGGTGAACACGGCGCTCTTTCGCGGGGAATGGGTCTCGACGCGCGCCTCGACGCACGAACGCATCATTCTCTACCTGCACGGCGGCGGCTACGTATCCGGATCACCCAGGACCCATCTGGCCGTGACGACACGACTGGCGCATGAGGCGCAGGCGCGACTCTTCGCCCTGGACTACCGTCTGGCGCCCGAGCACCCATTTCCGGCACAGATTGAGGATGCGTGGGCCGCCTACTGGTGGCTGATCACCGAGCAGGGCTGCACGCCTGCGCAGATCGTCGTCGCCGGCGACTCTGCAGGCGGCGGCTTGACGATGGCCTTGCTGCTCGCCCTGCGCGACGCCCATGTTCCTTTGCCGGCAGGCGGCGTTGGCCTCTCCCCCTGGCTTGACCTCACCCTCTCCGGCGAGACGCTGCTCACGAATAAGCCGACCGATTTTCTGAATCTCGACGTGTTGCGCGCCGCCGCCCGCATGTACTGCAACGGCTATGAGGCACGTCACCCGCTGATCTCCCCGCTCTACGCCGACTTGAGCGGGTTGCCGCCGCTGTTGATTCAGGCCGGTTCGGCGGAGATGCTGCTCGACGACAGCCGTCGTTTCGCAGAGCGCGCCCGCGCCGCCGGCGTCGATGTGCAGTTGGAAATTTGGGAAAGCATGGTGCATGTCTGGCACTTCACCTGGCTGATTGAACCCAAAGCACGACAGGCGATACGCCGGGTGGGCCGCTTTGTCCGAGAGCGCGTCGCCGCTGCGCGCCGGGCGCATGCGCTTGTCCATTGAAACCATCTCGGCCAAGGAGCAGAAATGACGGAGCGCAATCGTCGCCTTGTCTACTCGACGGAGCCTGAAGCAGAACCTGCCCCGCAACCTCGTCCGAAGTCGCCGCCGCCACGACAACAACAGGTGCGCGTGGCGTTGGAGCGCAAAGGCCGCGGAGGCAAGAGCGTCTCGGTGATCACCGGCATCGTCGCTGCGCCGGCTGAACTGGAATCTCTTTGCAAAACGTTGAAGAATCGGCTCGGCGCAGGCGGCGCCGTGAAGGGCGCCGTCATCGAAATTCAGGGCGATCAGCGGGACAAGATCGTCGCCCTTTTGCAGGAAATGGGCTATCAGGCTAAAAAAGCCGGAGGATAAGGCTGTTTCACCCGAAGCGGTCCGGCCGGGAGCCGAACGCGGGCAGGTTGCCGAAATATTTTGTTAAAGTTCCTGTGGTTGGGCGCGTCATCCGAAACTTTGCAGCGCACCGAGGACTTACGGCTGGGAGCGACCATCAAGCCTTCCGGAAGACGACCACACCAGATGGCCGGTCAGCGCGGACTATCTCGCCATGCGCGGGTCGAGCGCATCGCGCAAACCATCCCCCATCAGGTTGAACCCCAACACCACCGACATGATGGCCAGTCCGGGGAAGACAACAATGTGAGGCGCAGATAGAATATAGGTGCGCCCTTTCTGAAGCATATTGCCCCATTCCGGCACATCCGGAGGAGCACCCAAGCCGAGAAAACCGAGCGCGGCCGAAGCCTGGATCGCCACGGCAATCTGCAAGGTGGACTGCACGACGATAGGGGCGATGGTGTTGGGCAGCACATGGCGTGTCAGGATATGATGGGACGGCGTTCCCACCGAACGGCTGGCCTCGATATAAAGCTCTTCCTTGATGCTCAGCGTGGAGCCGCGCATCAGGCGGGCGTAGACCGGGATCGAGACCACGCCGATGGCGATCATGGCGTTGGTCAGGCTGGGACCAAAGGCGGCTACCATCAGGATCGCCAGTAGGATGCTCGGGAAAGCCAGCAAGATGTCCATCAGGCGCATGATCACCTGATCCACGCGACCGCCAGCGTAGCCGCTGATCAACCCCAGCGGCGCGCCGACCAGCACGCCGATTCCCACCGAGATCAAGCCGACCACCAGCGAGAGACGCGCGCCGTAGAGGAGTCGGGAAAGCAGATCGCGGCCCAGCTCGTCGGTACCCAGCCAGTGCTCGGCGCTGGGCGGCTGGCGAGCCCTGGCGAAATCTGCGGCCTCGAAATCGTGCGGGGCGAGCGCAGGAGCAAAAATCCCGATCAGGATAAACATGGCGACCAGGATCGCTCCGAGGATGGCGCCGGGACTGCGCGAGAGACGGCGCAGCGTCATATTGAGGTTCGAGCGCGGGGCCCGCACCGCAACATCGCCACCCTGTCTTGCCGTGATGGAGCCGGAAGACGCTGTCATGGTTGAAACCTTCAAACAAGTCTCTAGAACAATCACGTGTAGCGGATGCGCGGATCGAGATAGGCGTACAGCACATCCACCAGGAGATTCACCAGCACAAACCCCACCGTAATCACCAGCACCGTCCCCTGAATCACCGGATAATCACGATAGCCGATCGAATCTACCAGCAGCCGACCGATGCCGGGCCAAGCGAAGACGGTTTCCGTCAGCACGGCGCCGCCCAGCAACGTGCCGAACTGCAGGCCGATGACCGTGACGATGGGAATCAAGGCGTTGCGCAAGCCGTGATTATAGACAACGGAGAATTCGGGGACGCCCTTGGCGCGGGCAGTCCGAATGTAGTCAGAGCGCAACACCTCTAACATGGAAGCGCGCGTCATGCGCGCCTGGATCGCCATCGAATTGGCGGCGAGCGCAATGGTCGGCATGACAAGATGTTGCCAGGTGCCGGCGCCGGTCGGCGGTAAAATCGGTTGGTTCAAGCCCAACCAGGAAGGAAGCGTCAGCGCAAAAAAGACGATCAGCATGAGGCCAAGCCAGAAGATGGGCATCGAGACGCCGAGCAAGGCGAAGATCATGCTCAGTGCATCGATCCATGTGTTGGCGCGCGTGGCGGAAAGCACACCGATTGGGATACCGATGGCGGCGGCTAAAAGAAGGCTGAAAAAGGCGAGCTGGAGCGTGCGCGGGAGACGAATGCGAATTTCCTCGAGCACGGGCAGCCCGCTGCGCACCGACGTGCCCATATCCCCGCGCAACATGCGTCCCAAATAAATGCCGTATTGAATTGGCAACGGCCGATCCAGCCCAAGCTCGGCGCGCACTTTTTCAACCAATTCAGGTGTCGCCAGCTCCCCGGCGATGGCGATGGCCGGGTCGCCGGGAACCCAGCGAATGCTCCAGAAGACCAGAAAGGAGGCTCCCAAAAGGACGGGGATCGCCCACAAAAAACGACGAAGAATATACTGAGTCATATCGAGCCCAAATTGATGAATGAATCGAAACGTGTGACGCCGTTGCAGGCCACCAACAGACAGCCTGCAACGGCGTCGAGCATTTTTGGGAACGACCTATTTCTTGTCGGCGTAAGTGGCGATCAGGCGCTCATTGGGATGCACGATGAAGCCCTCGACGTTGGTGCGAATGGCCGTCAGCTGCACCTCGCTGTAGAGGAAGAGCCAGGGCGCCTCCTCCCAGATGATATCGATAGCCTGCGCGTAGAGCTCGCGGCGCACTTCCGGATCGACGGTAGTGCGCGCCTCGTCGAGCAAGCGATCCACCTCCGGGTTGCTGTA
>JANWYX010000207.1:0-20000 GCA_025055055.1 Caldilinea sp.
TAGCTCTGCGCTCGTGTTATAGTTGAGGCCGAGCGGAAAGAGCGTGAGGTAGTTGTGCACCCATTCATGTGCGATCGTCGACACCACCCAGTCGAGCGACGCGCGGTCGATCACCAGCGAAGGGTATGCGCCTAGCCCTCCAATGTTGGCGATGTAGGCGCTCAGATTGTCTTCCTCGAAGATAGCCGACTCGATGTGGTCGCGTTCGTCAGCCGGCAATTCCGGCTTCAACATAACATAGTGCGCGGTCAGGATGCGGCCGCGCGGGCTGACGACCAGTTTTTTCGGCGGTTCGGTGAAGGTGAACCACACGGGGGGAAACGTTCTGCCGAACAGTGTGACGCCCTGGTCGCGCAGCGCCGTCGCCACTTGCCCCTCGAGGATCACTTCGACGGTCGGACGAATTGCCTCCTGCTCGTTGCGCAGCGCCTCGATTTCGCGCTGGAGGGTGAGGCTCTCTTCGCCGGCGGCAGCGCCCTTTTCGCTGTAAAGACGTTCGATCTTCCCTTCCAGCTCGCCGATCCGACGGGCGCGCTCCAGATAGGTCTGCACCAGCGCTGTCTGTTCCGCCTCCGAAAGGTGATCCGCCGAATACAAAAATTGCTCGCTCAGCTTTTGGGCAATCGCCTCAACTTCCCAGGTGATCAGGTCCCACATCCACAGATGCACCTTGCTGTTGATGCTGTAGCGCATCTGGGTCACGCTGTCGACGCTTGCGCCGCCCAGCAACGCGACGGCCACGACGCAGGCTGCGAAGAGGTTTCTCAGCGTGCGCACCCAGACGCGCCACCCTGCGGTCCGTGCGTTTGCCGTCGTTTGATACGAAATCGCTTCGGCACTTTGCTGCATACCTGGCATGCGTATACTATACCAGATGTTTTATGCGATTCTCGGAAAACGTCCGAGGTGATCGGTGCCGAATTGATTCAAAGGCGAAGGGTTGCGTCATAAAACTATGTCACAGAGTTTACAGAGTGAAGTTCATCCATTAGAATTTGAGTTACCGCGGCGTCATCCTGCTCCGACCGGCAAACATCTGCTCTATCTGGCGCTCGGCGCCCTGGGCGTAGTCTATGGCGACATCGGCACCAGCCCCCTCTACGCGTTTCGAGAGTCCTTCCATGCCAACTATGGGATCGCCACCTCAAGAGACAACATTCTGGGTGTCCTTTCGCTGATCTTTTGGGCGCTGGTCCTTGTGATTTCGGTCAAATACATCGCCTTCGTCATGCGCGCCGACAATCACGGCGAGGGCGGCATCCTGGCGTTGACGGCGTTGATCGGCGCCAGACGACGAGTGTTGCTTCCCGGCACTGTGCGTTGGGCGCTGGTGATGCTGGGGCTGTTCGGCACGGCGTTGCTTTACGGCGATGGCATGATCACGCCCGCCATCTCTGTGTTGTCCGCCGTCGAGGGGCTGAGCATCGCCACTCCGCTCTTCACGCCGTACGTTGTGCCGCTCACGATCGCCATCTTGGTGGCGCTCTTTTTGTTTCAAAGCCGCGGAACCGAGCGCGTCGGTCGGGTCTTTGGGCCGATCACGCTCGTCTGGTTTGTCACCATTGGCGTGTTAGGCATGAGCTGGATCGTGCGGCAGCCGAGTGTGTTGGCGGCGATCAATCCCTATTATGCGTTTGAGTTTTTCTCGGTCAACGGCTGGCGCGGCTTCATGGTGCTGGGGTCGGTCTTCTTGGTAGTGACGGGTGGAGAGGCGCTCTACGCCGACATGGGGCATTTTGGCCGCGCGCCGATCCGGCTGGCCTGGTTCACCGTCGTGTTGCCTGCGCTGTTGCTCAACTATTTCGGGCAAGGCGCCCTCCTCTTGCAGCATCCTGAGTCGGTGGAAAACCCTTTCTACCAAATGGCGCCGAGCTGGGCGCTGATTCCGCTGGTGATGATTGCCACCGCCGCTACGGTGATCGCCTCGCAGGCGCTGATCACCGGCGCATTTTCGCTAACAATGCAAGCCGTGCAGTTGGGCTATTTGCCGCGCGTCACCATCACGCATACCTCCGCCGAGGAGATCGGGCAGGTGTACATCGCTTCGGTCAACTGGATTCTGATGGTCGCCTGTGTGGCGCTGGTGCTCGCCTTCGGCTCCTCCAGCAATCTGGCGGCAGCCTACGGCGTCGCCGTCACCACCACGATGGTGATCACGACTGTGCTGCTCTTTCGCATTGAGCGCACGCGCTGGCGTTGGCCGTTGTGGGCGGCAATGGGGTCAACCATCTTCTTCCTCATTATTGACATTGCTTTCTGGGGTGCCAACCTCCTGAAGATCCCTGCAGGCGGCTGGTTTCCGTTGTTGGTCGGCGCCGTTGTCATGACGCTCATGACCACGTGGCGCAAGGGACGCAACCTGCTTGCTCAGCGTCTGCGGGCGGGCGCTCAGCTCTTCGACCAATTTGTTGCGCGTCTCAACTTCAATGCGATTACACGCGTGCCGGGAACGGCGGTCTTTATGTACAGCGATCCGGAAGGCGTCCCGCCCGCGCTTCTGCTCAACCTCCGCCATAATAAAGTGCTACACGAACGGGTGATCTTGCTGTCCGTCAGCACGCTGGAGGCGCCTCGCGTCCCGCTCATGCATCGCATGGCGGTGCACAAGCTGGAGCAAGGCTTTTATCGCATCGTGCTGTACTACGGTTTTATGGAAACCAGCAACGTCCTGCGCGACCTTCCGCTTGCCGGCGAGCACGGCCTGCCGCTCGACCTCAAGGAGATCAGCTTCTTCCTCGGCAGCGAGCGTCTGATGGCGACGGCGCGGCCCGGCATGGCGATCTGGCGTGAAAAATTGTTTATCCTGATGAGTCGCAATGCCACCAATGCCGCCACCTTCTTCTCTTTGCCGCCGGATCAAGTGGTGGAGTTGGGGACGCTGGTTGAGTTATGAGGCCGCACTTTCCATTTCGCCGCTGGAGACAGGCTGTCATGTCGAAAGCTTTACTTTTTGTATAAAACACAACGTTTTTTACATGAGAAAACAAGTCGTCGAAAATTCTGCGTAATCCAATGCTTGACAAGCGTCGGTGGGCTATGCTATGGTATCAGACGTGTGACGACAGTTCACATGGAAGGTTTTCAGAAAGGACGGACGTACAATGGTGATACTCTATCACGAAATCCTGCGCACTTCACGCAATGAGGGAGATTTTCTGCGTCAGGGGAGCAGTGCGTCCGCCGACCATAACTAGACGGTAAAGCTAGGAAAGGCCGCACGCACTGCATCGGTGCCTGCGGCCTTTTTGTTTGCTCTGACTTTGGCGGTTTGCGTCGAAGTCACAGCCTTGCACAAACGAGGTCTTGCAGGCATCAGGATGAACTTCCAGATGCCTGCATTTTTATTTGCATAGGGAGAGGTGAAATGAAGAATAAAGTGAAAAACGCATCTTTACAAGGGCGGCGCCAACGCCGGCTGAAACACGATAACAGGTCTATCGCTCGACGAAGGATCGGATGACAGGAAGGAATTATGTTGAACTCAACAGCGCAACCTGCACCACCCCCACCCTATGATCTCAAACAAGCTCTGGGCGTCGGCAAGCTGACCGGCTTTTGGCGACTGATGACGCATTTTCGCATCGCCTACTTCGTTTCGACGATCAGCATGGGCGCCGCCGCCATTTTGAACACGGCAACGTTTCTTTTGCTGCGCTATTTCGTCGACCATTATATGGTTGAGGGGGACCGCAGCGTCCATCTGGCCGTCTACGTGGCGGGCTTTCTGGCGTTGGCGGTTGGGCAGGCGTTCGCCACTTTCAACAGCCGACGCCTCGCCGCCAAGACTGCGGAAGGCGTGGCGCGGCGTCTCCGCGAGTATCTCTTTGATCATATTCAGCGGCTGAGCTTCACCTACCATGACAAGACGCAGACCGGCGAGCTGATCCAGCGCGCCACCTCGGACGTGGACACAATTCGCCGCTTCTTCGCCGACCAGGCAATTGAGGCGGGGCGCATCGTGCTGCTCTTTGTGGTGAACTTCATCGCCATCTACCTGCTTGACTGGCGGCTGGCGTGGTTCTCGGTGATTGTCGTGCCGGTGGTGATGGTGATCTCGCTCTACTTCTTCCGTCGCGTGGAGAAAGCCTATGAAGCCTACCAGGAGCAGGAGGCCAGGCTCTCCAGCACGCTGCAGGAGAACCTAAGCGGCGTGCGCGTGGTTAAGGCGTTTGCGCGGCAGGAGTACGAGAAGGCTAAGTTCGACAAGGAAAACCGAGAGAAATACGCGCGCGGCCGCTACCTGCTGCTGATGCACGCGCTCTTCTGGCCGGTGACGGACGTGATGTGCGGCGCGCAGATGCTGGGCGGCTATCTCTTCGCCGGCTGGCTGACGATCCAGGGCGAGATCACGATCGGTACCTACGTCGCCTACGCAGGGCTGGTCGTCTGGATTATCTGGCCGCTGCGCAACCTGGGCCGTCTGATCGTGCAGATGTCGGAGAGCTTGGTCTCCTTTGGCCGCATCGCCGAGGTACTTAAGGAGGAGCGAGAGCCGGTCATCGAGGGCAGCGTGCGCACCGACAAGCCGGTACGAGGCGAAATCGTCTTCGAGGACGTGCACTTCGCCTACGATGGCTCCGGCCGTGCGGCACTGCATGGCATCAGCTTCAGCGTGAAGCCGGGCCAGTCGGTGGCGTTGATCGGTGGCACGGGGTCGGGCAAGTCATCTTTGGTTAACCTCTTGCCGCGCTTCTACGAATACACGTCTGGACGCATCCTGCTCGACGGCGTGGAGTTGAAGGAGTATCCGCGCCATTATTTGCGCCGGCAGATCGGCATCGTGGAACAGGAGCCATTTCTCTTCAGCCGCACCGTGCGCGACAACATCACCTACGGCGTGAAGCGCGAGGTGTCGGACGCAGAGGTGGAGGCGGCGGCGCGTGCAGCGGCCATTCACGACGTCATCGTCAACAAGCTGCCGCACGGCTACGATACGTTGGTCGGCGAACGAGGCATCACTCTGTCCGGCGGGCAGAAGCAACGCGTGGCGATCGCGCGCACGCTGCTCAAGGACCCGCGCATCCTGATTCTGGACGACTCCACGTCGGCGGTTGATTTCGAGACCGAAGCGGAGATTCGCCAGGCGCTGCGCCGTCTGATGCAAGGGCGCACCACTTTCATCATCGCACATCGCATCCAGAGCGTGATGGATGCCGACCTGATCCTGGTGCTCGACCATGGGCGCATCGTGCAGCGCGGTGCGCACGAAGAACTGATCGCTCAAGATGGCATGTATCGCCGCATCTATCAGGCGCAAATGCGTCTGGAGGCGGAATTGGAGGAGGAGTTAAGTCGTGTCTGAACATATTGAATTTCAGGAAGAAGAATTCACAACTAAGTTCAGCGGACGCACCATCCGCCGACTGGTAAGCTTGCTACGCCCGTATCTGGCATGGGTGCTCGGCTTCCTCGCCGCGGTGATGATGGTCTCCGGTCTGGACTCTTACTTCACCTTTCTGAGTAAGCGCATGGTGGATGAGGGCATCACGCCCGGGGATTGGCCCACGCTGGTGCAGATCGTCCAGCATTACGCCATGCTCATCGTTGTCCAATCGTTGGCGGTCTTTGTGTTCATCTATCTGGCCGGCATCTTGGGCGAGCGCATTCGCTATGATCTGCGCAAGCAGCTCTTCAATCATCTGCAGGAGCTGTCGTTGACCTACTACAATCGCACGCCGGTAGGCTGGATCATCAGCCGCGTGACCTCGGACACCGATCGCGTGGCCGAGCTGGTGACGTGGGGGCTGTTGGACGTGACGTGGTCGTCGTTCAATATCCTCACGGCGCTCTTTTTTATGGCGCAGATCTCTTGGCAGTTAACGTTGATCGTCATGGTGATCGTGCCGATCATCATTGCGGTGGCGACCTACTTTCAGCGCAAGATCATCACGCAATATCGGGAAGTGCGTCGCGTCAATTCGAAGATCACGGGCGCGTACAATGAGACGATCACCGGCGTGCGCGTGATCAAGGCGCTCGACCGCGAAGAGGAAAACTTGCGCGAGTTCAGCAAGCTGACGGGCGAGATGCAGCGCGCCGGCTACCGGGCAGCCTGGTATTCGGCGCTCTTCCTGCCCACGGTGCAGCTCATCTCCACCTTCGCCATCGCCAGCATCATCACCTATGCCGGCGTGACGGCGGAGACGGGAGGGCTGAGCGTAGGCGGCATGTACGCCTTCATCTCCTACGTGCTCTTCATGATCTGGCCAGTGCAGGAGATGGCGCGAGTCTTCGCCGAGATGCAGCAGGCTGTGGCTTCGGGCGAGCGCATCTTCTCGTTGATCGACGCCGTGCCCGACGTGGTGGACAAGCCGGACGCCTACGAGGTGGAGTCGCTGCGCGGGGACATCGTCTTCGAGCACGTGGACTTTCAATACGAAGAGGGCAAGCCGATCCTGACCGACTTCAATCTGCATGTGCGGCAGGGGGAGACGATTGCGCTTGTCGGGCCGACGGGCGGCGGCAAGACCACCATCGTCAATCTGCTCTGCCGCTTCTTTGAGCCAACGCGCGGGCGCATTTTGATCGCCGGCCACGACTACACCAACCTGACGCAGCGTGCCATTCAGTCGCACATCGGCATGGTCTTGCAGACGCCGCACCTCTTTTCCGGCACGATCCGGGAGAACATCCGCTACGGTCGGCTCGACGCCACCGACGAGGAGGTGGAGGAAGCGGCGAAGCTCGCCGGCGCGCATGCCTTCATTGAGAAGCTGCCGAAAGGCTACGATGAGCAGGTGGGCGAGGGAGGTGTTCTGCTTTCGACAGGGCAAAAGCAGTTGCTGAGCCTAGCGCGTGCCGTGTTGGCAAAGCCGGACATCTTCATCATGGACGAAGCGACCGCCAGCGTGGACACGCTCACCGAGAGCCTAATCCAGCAGGGAATGGAGACGTTGATGAAGGAGTGCACCAGCTTTGTGATCGCGCATCGCCTCTCGACGATCCGCAACGCCACACGCATCCTGGTCATTGAAGACGGCTGCATCAAAGAGATGGGCTCGCATCGAGAGTTGCTGCGCCTGGGCGGTCACTACTACCGGCTGTATACGCAGCAGTTTCGCCAGGAGATCATCGACCAGGTGGAGGAGCTGGCGGCGTTGGCGGCTGCGGAGCGGTCCGACGAAACGCAGGTCAAAGACGCACGGCGCAAAGACGGGCTTGCCGCCGAGTTGGCTACCGCAGATTAGTGATTTCCAGGTCGATGTGAGCTGTTCGCCGTAATCTTCCGGGAAGCTTCAAAACTTCTCGGAAGATAGACGTGGTGAGAAACGTGTGCAATTCGCATGCAAATTGTAAGCCAGATTTAATGACAAAACGGAACAGTTCAGGTATGCTTGACGTCATCGATGCAGCGAATCCACGACGCTGCATCGATGACGTTTTTCCGGTTTCAATAGGACAGAAAGGCCTCTATGTTTGCTCCTGGCAATCGATGGCGCGATGGTGGGATTCTTGTGCTTGTCATCTTTGGGTTGGTGGCGCTCGGCATCTTAGGATGGTGGCTCAGCGAACCTGTGTCGGAGGTGTTGAACATCGCCGAGGATGTGCGCGACTGGATTATCGGCTTTGGCCCTCTGGCGCCGATCGCTTATGTCACCTTCTTTACGATGCAAATTCTGATCGCGCCGCTGCCGGGAAGCTTTCTTTCCGTGCTGGGCGCCTATCTCTTCGGCTTTGGGCCGGGGCTGGCGCTGAGCATTTTGGGCCTCCTGATCGGTGTCACCGTGGCGCTCTTGGTCGGGCGTAAAATCGGCCGCCCTTTGTTGGAGCGATTGATTCCCCATGTTGAGCTGGTGCGTTGGGAGCGTAAACTGCAGCTCCGCTCGCCGCTGTTGTGGTTTGTCCTCTTTCTCTTTCCCTTGCCCGACATCACTATCTACATCGCGGGCATGAGTTCCGTCCGCATGCGCTGGCTGATGCCGGCGGTGTTGCTGGGGCGCAGCATCGGGATTTTGATCGGCAGCACCATCGGCACGGCGACGGCCATCCTTCCTGCGCCGGTTGTCCTGCTGCAATGGGTTTTATTCCTGATCCTGAGCTGGCTGGTCTACCGGTATCAGCGCCCGCTTCGCTATCACATGTTAATCAACCTACGACGCTCCCGACGGATGGCGCGTGCACTGTTCAAAACACCTATCGAGACCCCGGTGGAATAATAAGGCGCTTCATCCTTCCGCTGCGCGTTGCGCCCGGTATTTCTCATCCAACTGATCGATCTTGGCTACCTTCGGGGCAGAGCGGCCGCCCTGAAATTCGCTCTCCAGCCAGATGTCGATCAACTTTTCCGCCACGGCCGGGCCGGTGATCTGGGCGCCGAAGGTGATGATCTGTGCGTTGTTGCTGGCGACTGCGCGTTCGGCGGTGTAGGGGTCTTGCACACAGACCGCGCGCACGCCCGGCACTTTGTTCGCTACAATTGCCATGCCGGCGCCCGTGCCGCAGACCAAAATGCCGCGCTCGAATTTGCCCGCACCCACCTCTTCCGCCACCTTCGCGCCAACGTCGGGGTAATCCACCGGTGTGTTTTCATTGACGCCCATATCAACAACCTGATAGCCTTTTTTGATCAGATAGTTGCGAATGTGGTCCTTAAGCGGCAGGCCGTAGTGATCGGCGCCGATCACGATCGGTTTGTTTTTATCCATAAGTCTCCTCCTACAACAAAATTTTTCCTAGAACAATTGGAGCGCCCAAAAAACGCCTTGGCGTCTTTAAGCTCACAGCCTTTTCACGCTCTCGTCAACGGTCGAGCCCCAACACGCGCACCAGCTTGCGCACGGTGAAACGATCGCGCAGATAATGGCCATTGGCCGCTGCCAGGTCGCGCTCGACGTCGTCCAGGCCTAACTCCGCAGTCGTCGTCGGCCCGCCGACGCAGCGCAGCCACTCGGCGATCTGAGCGGCCGGCGGCACCTGCGCTGCGATCGCCTGAATCTCGTCCCAGTGCTCCCAAATGGCGCGCTTGATCGCCTCCGCTCGCTCCGGCGTCACGTCGAGGAACGCCTTGTGTTCGGCGATGATGTCGTCGGCCAGATCGCCGTAGGCCGCGCGGATGCGCGCCTCCTCCTCTGCGCGCGTCGGCCAGACGGACGCCTCCAGCAAGTCGGAAACCTGCTCGCGCGAAAGCTGTCGAATTTTGTCATAGTACTCGGCGACCATCACGGTGGCGACGCCGACTTTGGCGCCGTGTAACACCGCCGGCCGCCCCTCGCGCAGCAGTTTCATCTCCCAATAATGCGAGTAATGATGCTCCGCACCGGACGCAGGTCGCGAGGAGCCAAAGTCCAACATGCAATAGCCGGACTCCAACAACGCATCCATCAGCCGGCCGATGCCTTCCGGCGAACCGGCGGCGATCGCCTCCACATTGTCGGTGCAGATTTTCACGGCCGCCAACGTCCGCAGGGCGATCGACTCGTCGTAGGGCTCGTTCCATAACAAATGTCCGATGCGCCAGTCGGCGATCGAGGTGAGCTTGCCCAACATATCGGCGAAGCCCGCTGCGATCATGGGGCGCGGGGCGTGCGCCAGCGTATGGATGTCCGCAAAGATCGCCAGCGGCGCATGGCAGATGACCGTGATCTTGACGCCGTGGATGATCAGCGGCGCGCCGATGGAGGCGAAACCATCCACCGAAGGCGCAGTCGGCACAGAAATGAATTCGGTGCCCGTGCGGTGGCTGACGAAGCGCGTGATGTCGGTCAAGGTGCCTGCGCCGACGGCCAGGTAGGTGCGTGGCTCACGACCGGCCGCTACCAGCACATCTAACACGTGCGCGGCGTCGGCGATCACCTCCTCGGAGGTGAACACAATCTTTTTCAGGTTGAGGCCGGCGTTGCGCAACGCTGCTTCCACCGCCTCTCCCTGCGCAGTGTACGTGTTGCGATCGGCGACCATGAAGAGCTTGTGTAGATCGTTGGCTTGACAGAATTCGACGAGATGATCCATGGCGCGGTCATCGATTGTGACGGCTTTGGGACGATACCCCATGATCAATTGCTCCTTTCATTCAGTTGGAGGGCGCGCACCAGATGGGAAAGCATCGTGAAGCACGCCTCTTCGGCAGTGTGACCAAATGTGACGACGCCGTCTTCATGGCCGGCCATCGCAAAGATGCGTTTTTGCGGCAGATCGCTTTCGACAAAGAGCCGCCTCACCTCCGCCGCCATCTCCGGCGAGCCGTAGGGAACGTTGGCGGTGATCGGGATGTCCAACTTCTCGGCGTTGTGCCAGATTTCCGGCGAATGGGCGTGCACCACCCACAGGATACGGCTGTCCAGGGCGTAAACCGTACCGTGCGTCAACGACTCCGACGACGGCTTGATCGGTCCGCGCGCTGCCAGTCGATTTTCATCGGGATAACAGGCGGTCACGAGGACATAATCTTCCGGCCCTAGCTCCGGCTTGCCGCCTGTCTGTGAGCCGGTGATGATGAAGGGGTGCTGGCCGTCCGGGCGCTCGGCTGCATCGAGCCGACGACTGATGTTGCCGTAGCCGTAGCCGCCGTAGCGGTTGGGGTCCTGGCCGATCAGATGGGTGATGAACATCAGTCGGCGCCACGCGTTGAGTTCGCGCAGCTCCTCATATGGCAAAGGCGGCGCCGGTGTGAAGTCGCACTGGTATTTGATGACGCCTTCTTGGGTTGACATGACAGTGTTTCCTTGTTTTTTTGTCTTTGCTTTCCTTACCCTTGCTTTCGATTTTGTTTTTCATGCATCCTGCGCATCAACTCGCGCAGGCGCTGATACGTTTCCTGATATTGTCGCACAAAGAACCGATATTCCTCATGTCGGGCGAGGTCTGGCGTATACGTTTGTTCAATGGCAACCATTCGTTGCGCCGCCGTCCGCAAGTCTGGGTAGAGGCCGGCGCCCACAGCCGCAACGATGGCCGAGCCAAGCAGCGAGGCTTCCGGCTCGCGCGTGACGTGCAGCGCCCGTCCGGTGACGTCTGCGTAGATTTGCATGAAGAGCGGGCTGTGCGTGGCGCCGCCGCTGGCGATGATGCGCTGCACGGTGAATCCATGGCGGCGCAAGGTCTGCAGGATGTCTTCCATGCCATAGGCGATGCCTTCCATCAGCGCGCGAAAAACTTGGCCGCGACCGCTTTGTAACGAAAGCCCCCAGATCGCCCCGCGCGCGGCGGAATCGGTGTGTGGGGTGCGATTGCCCTGGAAATAGTCGAGCGCAATCAGTCCTTCCGAGCCTGCCGGAACTAGGCTTGCCTCTTCGTCGAGCAACTGATAGACGGAGACGCCGCGACGGGCGGCTTCCAGCGCCGCATCGCCGCAGAAGTTGCGTTTGAACCATGAAAGCACAGATCCGGTGGAAACCTGCCCGGCCTCGACCAGATTCAGCCCGGGGATCACTGCGTCGGGAAAACTGCCGAAGACGCCGGGGAAATGCAACTCCTCTGCGGCGAGCGCCGAGAGCACGTTGGACGATCCCATGACCACGCCCAGGTCGCCCGGTTGCGTCACGCCCTGTCCCAGCAACCCGACGAAGGCGTCGCCACCGCCCGCAGCCACGGGGATGCCAGCCGGCAGGCCGAGCGTCTCCGCCGCCTCTGCGGACAACCCGCCGATCACCGATCCCAGGGCCAGCACCTCGCTCGGGAACTTGTGGACAAGCTCCGGCAGCCCGAGGGCGGCGAAGAAGTCCAGAGGCCAACCTCCGCCCGGAGGATAATAAAACCAACGTTGCGTGACCGTATTGCGGTTCAACGTCAGGCGGCCGGTCAGCCGATAGGCGAGCCAGTCGGTGTACTCCAGCAGGTGCGCAGTCGCAATGTAGCGCTCCGGCTCGTTTTCTTTCATCCAAAGCATCTTGGGCGGCATCCACTCGGCGTTGACGCCCGCCAGGCAGTAGCGCAGCGCTGGATTGCCGGTGGCGAAGATGCGCTGCGCCTGCTCCGCCGCGCGTACATCCATCCACAGCAACGCCCGCCCCAGGGGTTGACCGGCAGCGTCCAGCGGAATCAGCGTGCAGGTGGTGGCGTCGGCGCAGATCCCGGCGACGGCGGTCGGCGAGACTCCGCTGCGTGCGATGCACTCGCGCACTGCGGCAACCAGCGCATTCCACCATTCGTCCGGGTCTTGTTCCGCCCAACCCGGAGCCGGGAAATAGGTGCGATAGCTGCAGCTGCCGATGGCGATGCGATTGCCTTCGAGGTCAAACAAGCCCGCTTTTACGGCTTCCGTTCCTGCGTCAATGCCCAAAACGCAGGGTGTCTGCACATTTCGCGCCATTTTTGCTCCTTTTTTCCATGCACCGGCGGCCGATCACTTTTAACAAAGGAAGCCGGTCATTGCCGCCGGTCAGATGGTTTTCACAAAATTCTCCGTCATTCTCGTAGGTGGGGCTCCCGGCCGCACGCCCTCGGCAGGCGGCAGCCCAATAGCCGGGTTGTGTCTGCGGCGTAACCTATGTGAGCCGCCGCATGTTCGACTTCCCGCCGGATGTTCCGGGCGCCCGCTCACCTTAATCCATCAACAGGCCGCCGTTCACCGCAATCGTCTCGCCGACGATGTAGGCGCTGGCGGGCGAAGCCAGGAAGAGCACGGCGTCGGCCACCTCGTCGACGGTTCCCAGACGACGGGCCGGCGTGTCGGCCATCCAGCGAGCGTATTCCTGAGCGTTTTCCTCGCTGATCAATAACTCGGTGGCGATGCGCCCCGGCGACACGGCGTTGACGCGGATGTTGTAGGCGATCACCTCGCGCGCCAGCGAGCGGGTGAAGGCGAGCACGCCGCCCTTGGCCGCCGCATAGTGAGCGTGTCGCGCCGAGCCGCGCTGACCCGCCACCGAGGCAATGTTGATGATCGCACCGCCGCCTGCTGCGATCATGCCGGGCAGCACGGCCTGCGAGCAGTAAAAGACGGCGTACAGGTTAGTGCGCAGCACGGCGTCCCACTCTGCCGCCGTCATCTCCAGCACGGTTGCGGCTGGGAAAAAGCCGGCGTTGTTGACCAACACGTCGATCGGCCCGACAGCGCTCTGAACATCCGCCACCAATTGTTGCACCGCCGCCGAGTCGGCGACGTCCGCCTGGTAGGCCTGCACGCGCAGCCCTTCGGTGGCGGCCTCGCGCAGCAGCGCTTCTGCAGCGCCCTGATCGCTGCGATAACAGAAGGCGACCTCTGCGCCCAGGCGCGCAAAGGCCAGGGTGATGGCGCGACCGATGCCGCGCGATCCGCCGGTCACCAGCACGCGTCGACCGGCGAAAGCGTCCGGGCGAAAGAGCGCACTCATTCCGCAACCTCCGCCAGCTCGTGGAAGAGCGGCCGCAGCGTCGGATAGAGCCGACGATAGATGCGATAGAGCGCGTTGTACCGCGCGGTGTTCTCCGGCTGCGGAGCGAAGGTCGGTCCTTGTTTAACCATGGCGGCGACTGCCTCCGTAAGCGATGCATAGAGACCAACGCCGGCGGCCGCAAGAATGGCATCGCCCATGGCCGCGCCGCTGGCCGCCAGCGGCAAGGTCACCGGCCGTCCCAGCACGTCCGCTTTGATCTGGTTCCACAGCGCGCTGCGCGCGCCCCCACCGACGCAGGCCAGCGTTTCCAACGCAAAGCCGGCCTCGGCCGCAGTTTCGACGTTGTGACGCAGGCCATAGGCTGCGCCCTCCATGATGGCACGCACGAGGTCGCCTTTGGTGGTCGCCAGCGAGAGGCCGAAGAAGATCCCGCGCGCGGCCGAATCCCAGATCGGTGAACGCTCCCCGTACATGTAGGGCAGGAAGATCACGCGATTGGCGCCGGGCGGACTTTGTGCAGCCCTGGCGCTCAGCAGCTCGAAGGGATCGATGCCCAACCGTTGCGCTTCGGCGACCTCGCACTCGCCCAGCTGATCGCGAAACCAGCGCAGCGCGCCGCCGGTCGCCGACATGGCGCCTACGACCAGATGGAGGCCGGGGACGGGATGTCCCAGCGGGATCAACGCCTTGCCCTGGTAGGCCGCGTCGCTGCAAATGAGTAGCACCGTCGATTGACCGGTCATTTCTGCAGCGTCGCCGGGTTTCATCAACCCCACTTCGACGGCAGCTGCAGTGCCGTCGGTCATGCCGGCGATGACCGGCGTGCCGGGTGCAAGGCCGGTGGCTTCGGCGGCTTTGGGGGTGATCACGCCGACCACTTCGCCACAGGGTCTCACGGGCGGCAATTTGTCCAGATCGAGCTTCATCGCCTCCAGCAGCCTCGGCGACCATTTCCTGCGCCCGCTGTCGAAACAGAGCGTCAACGGCCCATGCGAGCTGTCCATGCAGAAGACGCCGGTCAGCTTGTGCACGATGTAGCCGTTGGCCTGCAAAACCTGATGGCAGCGCGCATAGACGTCGGGCTCCTGCTCGCGTAGCCAGCGCAGCTTGGGCGCCAGGTAGTAGGGGTCGATGCGGCCGCCGTTGATCTCGGCGACGAGGTCTTCATCCACTTCGCTGCGCAGTTGGGCGCATTGCGGCTCGGCGCGGCGATCCATCCAGATCAGGGCGGGATAGAGCGGATGGCCTGTCGCATCGACTGCAGCGAGCGTCGGCGCCTGGCAACTGACGCCCACGCCGGCCACCGCTTGCGCCGGAAGTTGGGCGACTTCTAGCACGCGGCGCACCACATGACAGGTCGCCCGCCACCAAGCTTCGGGGTCTTGCTCGGCCCAACCGGGCTGTGGAAAGGCGGTTGGGTACTCCTCGCCCGCCTGCGCCAGCAGCGTCCCATTGCGGTCGCAAAGGATCGCCTTGGCGGCTGTGGTTCCGATGTCGACGCCCAGGAGCGCTTCGGTGACCATCGTCACTCTCGTTTCTCCGTCGCCAGGACGGCCGGGTTGACGCAGAATTCCAGTGGCTGGCCTGTGAAGAAGCGGACGACGTCGCGCACGACCTGCTCTGCTCCGCGCTCGGCGGAGTCTTTCGAGGCGCCGGCGATGTGCGGGGTGACGGTCACGTTGGGCAGGCGGAGCAGCGGCCAGTCGGGTGGCGGCGGCTCTTCCGGGAAACAGTCAAGCGCCGCTCCGGCGAGATGGCCGCTGTGGAGGGCCTGATAGAGCGCATCATAATCGACCAGGGGACCGCGCGCGGTATTAATGAAATAGGCGCCGCGCTTCATCTGCGCAAACTGCGTAGCGCCCATCATGCCCACCGTCTGCGGCGTGACGCGCGCGTGCAGGCTCACAATGTCGGCGCGCGCCAGCAGCGCAGGCAGATCGACGGACTCCACGCCCAGCGCAGCGAAGCGTTCGGCCGGCACATAAGGGTCATAAGCCAGGATGTGCATGCCGAAGACGGCCAGGTAGGGAACGAGAGACTGAGCAATGGCGCCGAAGCCGACCAACCCGATCGTCTGCCCACGCAGCTCGCGGCCGATGCGATCGTAGCGGTAAAGGTCGCCGAGCCAAATTCCGCGCGCCAGGGCGGCGTGAGAACGGGCGATGTTGCGACACTCGGCCAGGATAATGCCGAGCGTGAACTCGACGACGGCCTGCGAATTACGCGCCGGCGCGTTGACAATCGGCACGCCGCGTTCGGTCGCCGCAGCCACATTGATGTTCACCGGGCCCCCACGACAGCAGCCGATGATGCGCAACTTTTCTGCGCGCTCAAGCACCCGTTGGGTGACCGGCGCCACATGGGTCAGGAGCACGTCCGCGTTCTGAACAAATCGTGCAACTTCCTCCGGATCGCCGACGAATTCGCGCACCTCGTCACTGTGCGCCAGCGGCTCATCCGGCCATGGAACGCAGTGCGTGACGACCGTGAAGTCAAACGGCAGATGACCTCGCCAGCGTTCCAGCGCTTCGAGAAACAGATCATTGGTCACAAAAAGATCGCCGATTACGGCGATGGTTTGGGTGTTGGGCATAGCGATTTCAAATGTTTTGTATGTTACATATCGTGTGAGTGTATTCCTACAGAAATTGCGTAAGTCATGCCTCCGGCGTGACGTGTGTGGTCTTCCTGCGCACGTGATGTCCACCCGGCAGGTCCGGCCGGAGGCCGGACCTACGGAAGTTCCATTTTCGATGCAGCGCAGCGATGAGCAGCACCTACTGACACATACGCTCGCGACGCTTCCAGGCCGGCGCCATTGCCACGCGTTCCATGCGGTAAAGCTCCAACTGCTCGAGCCACCGGTCGCGCCGGCCCTCTACAGGCTCGAATGCTTGTGCCGGGCGCACCATTCGCTCAATCGCCTCGGCGTAGGACGCATACAGCCCGATCGCTACGGCTGCGTTGATGGCCGCCCCGCGGGCGCCATATTCAGAGCCTTCCGCCACCCACACCGGCGCAGCGAGTGCATCGGCGAGCATCTGGGCCCAGAGCCTGCTGCGCGCGCCGCCGCCCGCCAGACGCAAGGTGTGCACCGGCACCGCCATCGTCTCATAACAGTCGAGCACGGAGAGCGCCACGCCTTCGTAGACGGCGCGCAGCAGCGTCGCGCGCGTGCATCCAGCGCTGAGACCGCTGAACTGTGCCCGCGCCATCGGCTCGATGAACGGGGCGCGCTCGCCCGCCGGATCGAGGTAGGGATGGTAGAGGACCCCGCGTGCGCCGGGCGGCTCTTGTTGAGCGATCTGCTCCAGCAGATCCCAGATATTTGCATTAGTGCGCTGCGCCTCTGCCAATTCGTGCGCATAGAATTCCTGGGCAAACCAGCGCAGATTTTGCGTGCAGGTCATCGTCGGCAGCAGGCGGATGAGCACGCCTGCCGGCGCGTGGCGCATGTTGTAGCCGATATTCACAGGCTCGAAGATAGGGGCGTCCGTCATGATTTGATGAACGCCTGCAGTGCCGAGCACAGAGCAGGCGTGTCCGGGTGCAAAGGCGCCGACGCCCAACGCCGACGCCGCCACGTCGAACGGTCCGGCGACCACTGCGAGACCCTCCGGCAGCCCTAGCAGCTCTGCAGCGGCGAGACGCAACGGCGCCCGGTTCTGATCGGAAGGACAAATTGGCGGAAGCTTCGGGCGCCATGCTTCGATCTCGAGCAGAGCCAGGACGCGACTGTCGAACTGTTGCATGCGTGCGTCGAAATAGGTGTGGGAGGCGTCGGTGACGTCGGTGCTCACTTCACCGGTCATGCGCAGAAAGAGCCAGTCCTTGGCGCGCAACACCGCCGTCGTTTGCTCCAACATCTCCGGCTCATGCGTTTGTAGCCAACGCAGGTGCACGGCCTGATTGCACGTATTGAGCGCCGTTCCGGTGATTGCAAAGAGCGCAGGGCCGACGCCGCTCGCCCATAACTCCTGCACCAGGGAAGCCGTGCGTCCATCGCACCTGAGGTTTGCGGGCCGCTCCGGACGCCCTCCGGCGTCAACCGGCCAGGTTCCATCGCCCTGACCGGTGAGGCCGATCGCCAGCACGGCCTCGGGCGCAACCGCCGCCTGGTGCAACACCTGACGCACCGTCTGTGCAGCCGCCTGCCAGACGATCTCCATGTCCGACTCCGCCCAGCCGGGCTGAGGCGACAAGAGGCTCGATGGCTGCGCAGCGACGGCAATCTCGCGACCGGCGAGGTCGAAGAGCGTGCTTTTGATCACCGTCGTGCCGGCGTCGACGCCGAGCAAGTAATAGTTAGCCACGGGTGAGACTTTTTTTATTTTTGCTCTGAATTCATGGTGATTCGTGTTGCTTGAATTCGTATTGCGTGTTGCGTAGTTCTTCACGCAACACGCAATACGCAGCATCCTCACAACGCCTGCTGCGTCGCCGCATCGAAGAGATGGATGCGATCCGGGCGGAAGCGCAGTTTGACGGCGTCGCCTCGCTCCAGTTCCAACAGCGGCGACGTGACGACCAGCACGGTGGAGTCGCCGAGGTGCGCCGCCAACTGGCCTTCCTCGCCCAGCGATTCAAAGGTCTGCACCGTGGCCGGGAGCGCATCGGCGGCGTCGTCGGACGGGTCGAGCGTCTCGATGTGAATGGGACGCACGCCTAGATCGATGGTCTGCGCTTTGCTGCGCTCCACTTTGGCGCGCAGTGCGTCGGAAAGCGGCAGGCGAAAGCCGCCGTCGAGCGCCGCGAGCCAGAGCTTGTCGCCTTCCTGCACCGGTCGGGTCGGCAGAATGTTCATGGGCGGCTCGCCGATGAAGCCGGCCACGAACTCGTTGACAGGATGGTTGTAAATCTCGTCGAAGGTGCCCACCTGCTGCAGCACGCCGAGGTTCATCACGGCGATGCGCTGCGCCATGGCGACTGCCTCAAGTTGGTCGTGGGTGACGAGGATGGTGGTGCGACCGGTCTGGGCGTGCAGGCGCTTCAACTCGATGCGCATGTGGGCGCGCAAGGCGGCGTCGAGGTGAGAGAGCGGCTCGTCCATCAAAAAGACGTCGGGGTCGCGCACCAGTGCGCGGGCGAGCGAGACGCGCTGTTTCTGCCCGCCGCCCAACTCCGCCGGTTTACGGTCGAGAATGTCGGTGATGTCGAGCATCTCCGCCACGCGACGCACGCGCTGCACAATTTCATGCTTGGGCACCGAACGAGCGCGCAGACAGAAGGCGATGTTGTCGAAGACCGAAAGCGGAGGATAGAGCGCATAGGTCTCGAAAGCGAGCGCCACGTTGCGTTGATTCGGCTCCAGGCGGTTGACCAGGCGACCGCCGATGTACATCTCACCGCTTGTGATGTCCTCCAGGCCCACGATCATGCGCAGCGTCGACGTCTTGCCGCAGCCAGAAGGCCCAAGCAGCGCCAGAAACTCGCCGTCTTTCACGGTAAGGTTGAGGTCTTTCACGGCCTCGACGCCGCCTTTGTAGGTCTTATAGATATGTTCGAGACGTAATTCCGCCATGATTCCTCGCTTCTTTAATCTGCGCAGAGAACATTGCGCTCGGTCTTGGCATCGAAAACCAGAATGTTCTCCGCTTCCACCGCCAGCCGCACCGGCTCGTCGATGGCGTAGTCCACCTCGATCGGCGTCAGCACGTCCAACTGATTTTGGCCTACGGTTACGGTGAGCACGCCGCGCGCGCCGAGACGTTCAAAGACGTAGACGACGCCCTTGAGCACATTGACGCCTGCGCTTTCGGCCCCGTCGGGGAGTGGGTGGAGGTGCATGGGGCGCACGCCCAGGATGACGTGCTCGCCTTTGTGCTTGAGCAGCGCCTGGCGCAGCCGGGGCGGTGCAGCCACGGTGATGGCGCCATCCAGGCTGATAAGGTGCAGGTCGTCACCCACCCGTTGGACGGTGCAGGTCGCCAGGTTGATCTGCGGATAGCCGAGCAGCTTGGAGACGAAGACGTTGACCGGGTTCACGAAAACGTCGTTCGGCTTGCCGATCTGTTGAATCACCCCGCGGTCGAGCACGACCAGACGGTCGCCTAGCGAAAGGGCTTCTAGATAATCGTGGGTGACGTAGATGGTAGTGTAGCGAATGTCGGCCTCCAGCGCCTTGAACTCCTGGCGCATGCGGTGGCGCAGCTTGGCGTCGAGGTGGGAGATCGGCTCGTCGAGCAAAAGGACATCCGGCTCGCGCACCATGGCGCGGCCTAGCGCCACGCGCTGTTTTTGGCCGTTGGAAAGGTGCTGCGGCAGACGGTCCATCAGCATGTGGATGTTGAGCATCTCGCAGACGTTGCGCACGCGACGCTCGATCTCCGCCTCGCTGAACGTGCGGCCCGGTGCGCGCAGCGGGAAGGCGATATTCTCCTTCACCGTCATGTGCGGATAGAGCGCGTAGCTTTCAAACGCCATTGCCACGTTGCGGTGATGCGGCTCGATGGCGTTCATCAGCCGGTCGCCGATATAGACCTTGCCGCCGGTGGGCGTCTCTACGCCGGCGATCAACTTGAGCGTTGTCGTCTTGCCGGCGCCGGAAGGTCCGAGCACCACGATGAACTCGCCGTCTTCCACCGTCAGCGAGAGATTGTTGACGGCGCGCACTTTGCCGAAATCTTTGGTGAGATGTTCTAGTCGCAATGTCGCCATGAGGCTTCACCCTTTCACAGCGCCGAAGCTGAGGCCGCGGATGAGATAGCGTTGAATGCTCAGCGCCAAGACGATCTGCGGAATCGACGC
>JANWYX010000207.1:25000-32617 GCA_025055055.1 Caldilinea sp.
GAAGCCAAGCCGGACGCCGACGAGGCCTCGCTCCTGGCAGGCGTCGGTCAATTGGCCGCGGTCTATCTTCAACGCATCATCCCCAACTTGCCGGAAGGCTCCACGATCGGCGTGGCGTGGGGAACGGGCGTGCACGCCACGGTCAGCGCGCTGCCCAACCATCTGGCGCAGGGGATCGACGTCGTGCAGTTGATGGGCGGCGTCGGCGCACTGGTGATCGACGGTCCCGACCTGGCGCGCATGGTGGCGGCCAAACTGGGCGGCCGCCACTATGATCTGCATGCGCCGGTCCTGGTCGAACGGCCGGAAGTACGCGATCTCTTCCTCTCCGAGCCGACCGTGCGCGAGGCGATTCGCCGCGCACGCTCCGTGCAGCTTGCCATCACCGGCATCGGCTCGGTCGACGAGCGCGACTCTAGCTTTCTACGCGCCGGCCTGATCACGCGCAACGACCTGGCGCTGTTGCGAGAACAGGGCGTCGTGGGCGAGACCACCGGTCGCTTTTTCGACGCCATGGGGCGCACCGAGGGCATTGAGATCAATCGTCGCGTCATCGGCATCGAGCTGGAGGACTTGCGCCGCATCCCCAAAGTGATCGCCGTCGCCCGCGGTTTGACCAAAGCGCCCGCCATCCTGGCCGTGCTGCGCAGCCGATATTGCACCGTGCTGGCAACGGACAACATTACAGCACGAGCGGTGCTGGCGCTTGCGGACGAGCAAGCGGCGCTGGAGCGCGTCGAGGTTGATCGACCTGCGCGTTGAGAAAACCGTCTGTCGCGCAGAGAACTTTCCCTTGCTGCTCGGTAATGCTCGTTACATAGAACTTCGAGGCGCCCTTTGTCTGCCGCATCCTCAGAGCGCCGCCACGGTGTCAAGACCTGCCTTCTGCTGCGTCAACTCATCGCAAAGAGGGGCCGGCTGCGGGTTGCGCGGAACAAACAGCGCCAGCTGCGCGACCGTCGTTTGGCTCAGTCTTTGCTCCCCAAAGCACTTTCAGGGGGGACATGCTGCAGCAGGAATGATTGAATGAACTCCTGCGTTTCCTGCGTGTGGCGCACCGGATCGACAGATTTTGAGGTCAGCTCCCGAAACTGAGCGCCGGGAATCATTTGGGCAATGATTTCACCGTAGGCGTAGGGGTGGATGGGGTCCAGGCGATTGGCGAGAACCAACGTCGGCGCAGCGATCGTTGTCCACTCCCGGCGGTCGCGACTGGGTGCATCGCGCGGAATACGCTCCAGCTTCACAACGGTTTCTTCTGCCCGTGGGTGCATGAACTGCTTACACAGCGACCGGGCGGCATCCGGCGCAGTGCGTGCCATCTCAAGATACTCGGCGGATTGCATGAAATGTTCGAGGCCGCGTGCGGCGCCCCACCGGCGAATCAGCTGTGCGATCACGGGATAGAGCGCCGAGTTCGGCGGCATCGGCCGGTCGAGCCAGGCGGGCCGCGATAGGACAAGCCCCAGCACGCGCTCGGGGTAACGCAGCGTGAACATCAAGGCGATTGCGGCGCCCATCGAGATGCCTCCGATAACGACTTGCGGCAGCGCCAGATGACCCAGCAGGGCGCACAGATCGTCGACGAACACCGCCAGGCTGATCTTTTCAGGGTCGCCGAGGGGCCGCGTTTCGCCATGCCCGCGGCATTCCAGGGTGATCAGCCGGTAGCCGGGCGGCGGCGTGAAGAGGCCGAAGGTCTGCTGCGCGTCGCCGCCTAAACCGTGCTGAAACACAAAGGGGATGCCTTCGCCTGCGTCGCGATAATGAAAGGCGATGCCGTCGTGCTGAAAATAGGGCATTACCTTGCCTCCATTGCGGTGAGCGCTACGCCTTTCCCTCGTAAAAACTCGATGCACGAATCGACCTGCTCTTCGCTGAGGGAGTGCAAGATGATCGGCCCGCGATATTCTGCGCGGCGCAGCAACGAGAGATATAGATCGTAGTCGAGCAATCCCGTTCCGGCGGCTTCATGCCCGGCGTCGCCATCCCGGCTCAAATCTTTGGCATGCGCCAAGACGATATCCTTGCCCAGCAGGTCGAACGCTTCTTCCAACACCTCGCGCATGCGGGGCAAATCGCCGGAGTGAAAGAGATTCGCTCCATCCATCACGACTTTCAGGCGCGGGGAGCCGATCTCGTCGAGCAAGCGCCGCGCCTTGGCCGCGGTGTTCACCACGTTGTTGACTTCCGGCTCGAACGCCAGCGTAATGGCGTGCTCCTCGGCGATCTGCACCGCTTCGCGCATCATCGCCACCAAGTCGCGCCAGGCCTCCGGCGCGTCGTTGTCGGGGTGCCGGCGCCACATGTTGTTCGGGTCGCGCGTTCCGGTGGAGAGGGTGATCACCTCGACGCCCAGATCGTGGGAGGCTTCCGCCAACACCCTCAGGCGACGCACGCCTGCGCGGCGCTGCTCTGGGTCCGGATGGATCATGTTGAAGGTGCCCGAGACCGCGGCCATGTCGATATTGCGGGCAGCCGACGCTTCACGGATCGAGCGCGCCGTCGAGCGCTCGATCCGATCGGGCAGGCTGGGAAGGCCGGCGCAGGCCAGATTGAATTGAATGCTATGGATGCCATGGCCGATGACTGCGTCGAGCGTTTCGGCGAGCGTCGGTCGCATAAACGTCTTGGCGAAGATGCCAATCCACATTGTGTAGACCCCTCTTCCCTCATACGCCGCCGGACACTTCGTCCAGCCGCACGGCCTTGCCCAGTTCCACAGAGCGAGCAATCGCCACCATCGCCCGCATGGCTGCCACGCCGTCGTCGATGGTGGCGCCATGTTGCGGCTTTCCGTGCAAGATCGTATCGGCGAAGCCTTCGATCTGGAGTTTGTACGTGAACGAATCTTCACCGAGCGGTCGATGATATTGCCGATCGTCGGCGGAGAAGCACTCCACCGTGCTGGATTTGTGATACCAGGTGAGCGGCATCTTGCCGGTGACGCTGCCATGCTCGCCGTAAATCTGAAAGCCTTCCTCAAAGTCGCCGCGCACGGGGATGATCAGGTCAATATGTCCCACGCTGCCGTCGGCGAAATCGACTGCAACGAACCAGCAATAGGAATCGAAGCGCTGGAGGAAGCGAGCCTGCACGCTGACTATCTCGCCGCCAAGAAAACGTGTGGTGTCCACCAGGTGGCTGCCATGCGTGAGCAGAAAATAGCGGCGCTTGTCTGCCTTTGGGTTGCCTTCCGGTCGGTGCGCTCGCGCGCTGGTGTAGATGAGCGGTTGTAGGTTGTCGGTCATGGTGTAACGATAGACCGAGTCGTAGTACCAGGCTTTGAACGCCAGGCGCTGACCGAGCTGCTCCTGGACAAATCGGCGCGCGAACGCAATGCCGGGATCGAAGCGTCGGTTGTTGCCGACCTGAAAGACGAGGTTCGTCTTGCTCAACTCGGCCCGCAGCGTTTCGCACTCTTCGATGTTGACGCCCAACGGTTTTTCGACAAGCACATGCTTGCCTGCAGCGATCGCCTTGCGCGCCAATGGAACGTGGAACTGATCGGCGACGGCGATCAACACGGCCTCCACCCGGGGATCGGCCAGCATGGCGTCGTAGTTGTTGTAAGTTGTGCTCGGTTCATGGATGGCGGCCATCTTGGCGAGCAAATCTTCGGCTACGTCGCAGATAGCATACAACTCGGCGTTGCGCGCCTTGCGACAAGCCTCGAAGTGGCCGGCCTGTGCAATCGGCCCCGCCCCCAACACCCCGACGCGCAACAGCCGCGACTCTTTGTTCATGGATTTCTCTCTTTCTGTATCTCCACCGCATCATGAAACTTGTACTATCTTCTAGGAAAGCAGCTTGTCCGGCGACGCGGATGCGCCGATTGCCGATGGCGTTGACCCCGTCGCCCTCGCAACCTATTCCCGCTCCATTTTTATGATTTTGCCGTCGACATCTATTATTTTGTCGACATCTATTTTGTCGACATCTATTTTGAATGCTCAATGCGCTCGAGCAGCGTCGCTGCAGCGCCGATCGCGCCTGCGTTGTCGCCAAGTTGGGCCGCAATGAGCGTTACATGGCGAAACGGCGGCAGCGCGCGTGCGGCGATCGTTTGCCGGATGTACGGCTCGAGCAGCGGCAGATTTTGGCTGACGCCTCCGCCGAGCACCACCCGTTCCGGCGAGTACATGTGGAGCAGGTTGACGACGCCGATGCCGATCCATTCACCTTCACGCTGCATCAACTCCAATGCAAGGGGGTCGCCTCGCTCGGCAGCCGCAGCAACGTGCGCTCCGCGCACCGGTGCGCCGGCCGCGATGTCTCGAATGAGCGATGGTTGCCCTTTGGCAAGCGCCTCGGCGGCAGAGCGCGCCAACGCCGTGCCGGACGCCAGCGCTTCCCAACACCCGCGGTTCCCGCAACAGCACAACGGACCGTCCGGCAAGAGAATCATGTGTCCGATCTCACCGGCCATGTTGTTGTAACCGAGCAGCAGCCGATTGTCCACAATCACGCCGCCTCCGATGCCGGTGCTGATAGTGACATAGACAAAATGTGCACAGCCGCGCCCGCTGCCGAAACGCCATTCGCCGAGAGCGGCGGCGTTCGCGTCGTTGTGCAGCTTCACGTGCAGCCCGGTTCGATTTTCCAACTCTGTTTTCAACGGCACATTGAACCAGCCGGCAATCGTCGGCGCCTGCAGCACAACGCCTGTGTGCAGATCCACGGGCCCCGGCGATGCGACGCCGACGCCGATGATTTCCTTGCGATCGAGCGTATCGACCATTTCCGCAATGAGCTGCTCAATTTGACCGATGACGAACTGTGCTCCGGCCGTGGCAGCCGTGGCGATGCGCCGGTGCGCCTGAATTTGACCATTGCGGTCGATCCGCACGGCGCGTATTTGGGTGCCGCCCAGATCAATGCCGACACTGTAGTTCATATTTTGCGTCCCATGGCAAACGACTTACATGCTGATTACGCACGATTTATATTGATTAAGTTTGATTGTAAATGACCAAATCTTCTTTGTCAAGAGTCAATTTTTTAAGCCGTTTTTGAGTTTTTTAAGCCGTTTTTGAGCAACTTCGTCTCTGTATTCGCTGCAAAAGCCGGACGCGAATACAGGCAGGTTATCGCTCTTTTGGTGTGGCCTGGCTTCTGGTTCAGCCGGAGGCGAGGAGCTGTTATTGTTTCAACGCGGGATAGAAACGTAAAACAGAACAGACTGTTGCGGTTTCTCACCACATCAAGTATAATCAGAGATAATCAAATCTGATATGCAAACCGTAGAAAGTTGGAGGACATCATATTGCGAGAAATATCGGGAGAGGAAACCAATCGGCGAGCAAAGCGTGACGGCGCCAAAGGCGATGAGGATCGTTCGCCGCTCGCCGTCGAGCGGCGCATGCGGATCGTCGAACTTGTCAATCAGCAAAAAACTATCACCGTGCCGGAATTGGTGGAGCGAATCGGTGCGTCTCCTGCATCGATCCGACGCGACCTGGTGTGGCTGGAGGAACAGGGGCTGCTTGTTCGCACCTATGGCGGCGCCATGGCGCCGAACCACTTGCAGGAAACGCTGCGCCGCACCTCGCCGAGCTATCGGCGGCGCGCTGTAATCGAACATGTGGCTGAGAAACGGGCAATTGCTCGACAGGCAGTCGAACTCATCCAGGATGGAGAGACGGTGATCCTCGATTCTGGTTCGACGACCGCCGCTATGGTTCCGTTCCTTGCGACCAAGCGCGACCTGCTGATCATCACAAATTCGATCGATATTACGAATGCGTTGCTGCCGATCGTTGAGAGCAACTCCAGCCTTTGCGTAGTCACAACCGGCGGCATCCTGCATGGGTGGTCGCGCTCGTTTTTAGGAATGACGGCGGAGCAAGCGCTCAGACAGTTCTTTGTTGATAAAACATTTCTGGGTGTCCGAGGGGTGTCGCTGCAGCACGGTTTCACCGTGCCGATCCTAGAAGAAGTGCCCATCAAACGCCAGATGATCGCTGCTGCGCGAGAAACAATCGTGCTTGCCGATCACACCAAGCTCGGATTGACCTATGCTGTTCAGATCGCTCCGCTCACAGCAGCCCAACGCATCATCACCGACGCACAGGCGTCGCGCGAACAGGTGGAACAGTTTGAAGCCGCTGGTCTGCAGATCGTGCTGGCGCCCGATGACTGAAAGATGACTACAGATAAAGTGCAACGTAATAAGAAGGACCTGCATCCCAGCGGCTCGTGCACGGTGAACGATAGGAAAATTCGGTATGCGCCGATCAGCTATCCTGTCGTCCTCCGTCGTCCTTCCCCTCATCACTCTCTCTGATTTCATCTATCTGGGGGGCTCTTCGTGCACTCCATCTGGACCGGTTCACAGTGGCGACGCCCGCCTCCTGTCGGTATCCGGTGAATGAAAAGCGAATTGATGGAGCGCCGGAGCGATGTTCAGCTTACGATAGATGGGCTGTCTCAACCGGCGTCAGCGCCTCGCCCTTGACCCGCGTCCCCAGTAAAATGATCACCAGACCGAAGAGCGCCAGCACGCCGAGCGCCCCGCGTAGCGTGAAAAGCTCAGCCATGCCACCGATGAGCGGCGGCCCGAGCAGAAACCCCGTGTACCCGGCCGTCGCCATGGCGGCGATGCCGACGCCCGGCGCTACGCCCGGGGTGCGCGCTGCCGCGCTCATGATCAGCGGAAAGACGCAGGAGACGCCGGCGCCGACCAACCCGTACCCGGCGATTGCGATCACGGGCGTCGTGCTCACGAGGGCGAGTCCAATGCCGAGCACGACCAATGCCCCCCCAACACGCACCACGTTGCCGGAGCCAAAGCGCGTGGCAAGCCAGTCGCCGGCAAAGCGGCCGCCCGCCATGGTCAGCGCAAAGACCGCATAGCCGGCCGCAGCCACGCCCGCCGCGCTGCCCAATCCTTCGCGCAGGTAAATGGCGCCCCAGTCGCCGATGGCGCCTTCACAGATCAGGGCGCACAGGGCAACCAGCCCCATCGGCAGCAGCGCACGCGTGGGCAGAGCAAAGGCCGGTTCATGGCCGGAGGAAGGGGCAGGTCCGTCCGGGATCAGCCTGCGCATGGCGCTCAGCATCACCACAGCGCCCGCTGCTGCCGCCATCAAAAAGTGCGTCTCGGTCGCCAGCCCGCGTCCGGCGGCCAGCCCACCGATCGCCGCGCCCGTCAACCCACCGACGCTCCACAGCGCATGAAACGAATTCATGATCGGGCGCGCATACCGGCGTTCGACCAGCGCCGCCTGGGCGTTCATAGCGACATCCAACCCACCGTTGCTGGCACCGTACAGGAACAGCGCAAGCATCAAGAAGGGCAGGCTAGACGCAAAGCCCGGCAGAATCAACGCAGCGCAGTTGGCGAACGCCATCGCCATCGTGACCTTGCGGCTGCCCAATTTGCCGATCACCCAGCCGGCCGTTGGCTGTGAAAGCAAAGCACCGATCGCCATGGCAAGCAGCGCAATACTCAAGGCGCCCTCACTCAACCCCAGCGCCAGCTTGACGTCGGGAACGCGCGCAAACCAGTTGGCGACCAACGCGCCATTGGCAAAAAAGATGGCGGTCACCGCCAAACGCTCTGCACGCGGCGGGCTGACCGTTCGGGAGATGACTTGCTCTGCTGTAGCCATGACA
>JANWYX010000239.1 GCA_025055055.1 Caldilinea sp.
CTTAACCACGCCAAACCCCATCTGCGCTCGCGCGCCTAGCGCCGCCCAATCGGCGATGAATTGGATTAGGCCGGCGATGATGTCAGGCGAGAAGGCCCTATCGAGCGATTGAATGTGGAGGGTGAAGTTGCCTGATCGCGGCTTGTCATCTAGATTTTGAGGGAAGTACCACGTCGAGGTATGTGAGTCTTTTTTGACCTGTATTGTTGATTGGACACTGTTGTCCGGCTGTGTCTTGTCTACAACCCTCACTTGAAACCGTCGCCGCCAGCCGGTGGCGCCAAAAACCTGACACACATCGCACAGGCCGGCATCGCGCAGGCGCTGACGTTCATCTTCGGCTTCTGACTTCCGATACTTTGCTTCGTCAAAACCACAACTGCCTTTGCTGGGATCACATGCTTTGCCACCCAGCCCACGTACCAAGACCTCGAACCACCAGCGCAAGCTGCCGAGGATGCCCGTTTCGTGGATACGGTCTACCTTGCCGGCTTCCACACCACCTGTCCAGAGGGGTGTTAAGGTTTTGAGTTCAATCTCCATCTATCCCTCTCCTATTCGGTATGTAGCGTTCTCTGATATCACGCTGCTGCTCGTCGAAGTCGGGCGTGAGCCATCTAGAACCTTCAAGCCAATGTAGGAGTGCTGCTCAGGTGAAGTACAAAGTACTTTACGGTGGATCAAAGGCATTTACTATTTTGTACAGTATACCTTGGATGGAGATGGCTGGACATTCTGCATTTTACAGACGATCGCTCGCAATCCGGTCCTTCCGAGTGCAAGTTTCTGAATCCGAATAGGTGATGTGGAGAACGCTGTTCGAGTCGAGGGTTCAGTCTGGTCGAGCTAGGCGTTTACCTTAAAAAAACGGCGCAGCCACGCGTATCTCTACGCGCAGCTGCGCTATTTTTACAAGTATATCGACCTGTCCCGATTATTCGACCAACACCTCGACCGCCGTGAAGGTCAGCCGATCGCCGACGGCGTCGATCAGCACATGGTCGCCGTCCTGAATCTTGCCCTGCAAGATTTCGAGCGCCAGCGGATCGGCGATGCGATGTTGGATCACCCGTTTGAGCGGGCGGGCGCCAAAAGCAGGGTCGTAGCCTTCACTGACGATCAGCTCCTTGGCCGCGTCGGTCAGCTCGATCGTAATGCGGCGCTGGGCCAACAGCTTGCGCAGCCGTTCGAGCTGGATTTCGACGATCTCCTTCAGCTGCTCCCGTTTGAGCGCATGGAAGACCACGATCTCGTCGATGCGGTTGAGGAACTCCGGCCGGAAGTGGCTGCGCAGCACCTCGCGCACGCGACGCTCGACCTCTTCATCCACCTCGGCGACGTCCAGGATGTACTGGCTGCCCAGGTTGCTGGTCATGATGATGATCGTATTCTTGAAATCAACCGTGCGCCCCTGGCTGTCGGTCAGGCGGCCGTCATCGAGCACCTGCAGGAGCACGTTGAAGACTTCCGGGTGCGCCTTCTCGATCTCGTCGAAAAGCACCACCGAATAGGGCCGTCGGCGCACCGCTTCGGTCAGCTGACCGCCCTCGTCATAGCCGATGTAGCCGGGCGGCGCGCCGATGAGCCGCGCAACGGTGTGTCGCTCCTGGTATTCGCTCATATCGATGCGAATCAGCGCGCGCTCGTCATCGAAGAGATACTCTGCCAAGCTGCGCGCCAGCTCTGTCTTGCCGGTGCCGGTCGGGCCTAAGAAGATGAAGCTGCCGATCGGGCGGTTCGGGTCTTGCAGGCCGGCGCGGCTGCGGCGAATGGCATTGGCCACGGCGCGCACCGCCTCATCCTGTCCGACAACGCGGCGATGCAGATATTCCTCCATGCGCAACAGCTTCTCGCGCTCGCTCTCCAACAGCTTCGCAACCGGAATGCCGGTCCACTTGCTGACGACCTCCGCGATCTCCTCGGCGTCAACTTCCTCTTTGAGCAGCGCGCCCTGCTTTTGCAGCTCTTGCAGGCGCGCATTGGCCTGGGCTAGCTCCGCCTCCAGCTGACGCATCTTGCCATAGCGCAGCTCGGCGGCCTTCTGCAGGTCGTAGGCGCGCTCGGCCTGCTCGATCTCGACGCGCACCTGGTCGATCTGCTCTTTGATCGTCCGCACGCGCTGGATCGCTTCCTTCTCCGCCTGCCAGCGAGCCGTCAGCTGTGCGCTCTTCTCGCGCAGCTCGGCCAGCTCTTTCTCCAGCTCCTCCAAGCGCTGCCGGCTGGCCTCGTCCTTTTCCTTCTTCAACGCCTCTCGCTCGATCTCCAACTGCATGATCTGCCGGTCGATCTCGTCCAGCTCCTGCGGCTTGGAGTCGATCTGCATGCGCAGCCGGCTGGCGGCCTCGTCGATCAGGTCGATGGCCTTGTCGGGCAGGAAGCGGTCGGTGATATAGCGATGGCTCAACGTCGCCGCCGCAATCACGGCGCTGTCGGTGATGCGCACGCCATGATGCACCTCGTAGCGCTCCTTCAAGCCGCGCAAAATGCTGATGGTGTCTTCGACGCTGGGCTCACTGACGAATACGGGCTGGAAGCGTCGCTCCAGCGCCGCGTCCTTCTCGATGTGTTTGCGATATTCGTCGAGCGTCGTTGCGCCGATGGCATGCAGCTCGCCGCGCGCCAGCATTGGCTTGAGCATGTTGGCGGCGTCCATGGCGCCTTCTGCTGCGCCGGCGCCGACGAGCGTGTGAATCTCATCGATGAACAGGATGATGCGGCCTTCGGATTTGACGATCTCCTGCAACACCGCTTTGAGCCGCTCCTCGAACTCGCCGCGGTACTTTGCACCGGCCAACAATGCGCCCATGTCAAGCGCCACGACCTGCTTATCGCGCAGCGTGCTGGGCACGTCGCCTTTAACGATACGTTGCGCCAACCCCTCAACGATCGCGGTCTTGCCGACGCCCGGCTCGCCGATCAGCACCGGATTATTTTTGGTGCGTCGACTCAGAATCTGGATGACGCGGCGGATCTCTTCATCGCGGCCGATCACCGGGTCGAGTTTGCCTTTGCGCGCTTCTTCGGTGAGGTCGCGACCGTATTTCTTCAGCGCCTCGTACTGCGCCTCCGGATTGTCGCTGGTGATGCGCTGATTGCCGCGCACCGCCGCCAGCGCCTGAATGACAGCGTTGTAGTCGATGCCGAGCCGCGCCAGCAGCTGTTTCACCTTATGCGTGCTGGAAAGCATCGCCAGCAAGAGATGTTCGGTCGAGGTGTACTCGTCCTTCATGTTGTTGGCAAGCTGCTGCGCGTCGGTCAAAATGTCGGCGAGCGCCCGGCTGAAACCAACCTGCACCGATGCGCCCTGGGCGCGCGGCAACGCCGCCAGCGCCTGTTGCAGCAAGCGATCCAGGCTTTCTGTATCGACGCCGATGCGCGCCAACAAAGACGGCACCACGCCGCCTTCCTGATGAACCAACGTATGTAGAAGATGCTCGGGCTCGACCGCAGCGGCCCGGCTCTGCTCAGCTAGGCTCTGGGCCTCTAAGACGGCAGCCTGTGCTTTCTGTGTGAATTTGTCGAATCGCATGATTTATCCCTCCTGAACGGACACTTATTGTCCCTGAATATTTTCTGACATTTACTATGGCTCCAGTGTAGCAGTTTGGTATTTGAATTACATTGGAGAAATGTAAACGTTGTATATCCGTTAGGGACTACGCAAACTACGCAGTTGAGTGAAATTTTCTCGTAGGATGAGCCCTTTCAGCGCTTGCTCAGTTTTCCCACGGCTCCGGGGTCGACCGAGCGCCTGCGAGCCGCGACTACGGCGTTCCCTTCTCCCTCTCTCCCGGCATTGGGAGAGGGGGCCGGGGGTGAGGGCCTACTGCGCTTGCTCGATTCCCAAGACCTTGCAGACCATCAAAAACGTGCGGCCCTCGCCGCACCCACCATCGCCGTGGTCTATTTGCTCGATCTGCTCTGTCGATTGTCAGGGTTCAACTGCGTAACTTTTATTTGTTTCAGGTGCGACCGCTGGGGAAGGGGCGGAGGGGGCCACAGAAGTCCTCTTGTTACGCAGCCGTTTGTGTAGATTTGGCTGCGCGCTTGCGCGTGGTCTTGGGCTTTGTCTGTTTCTCGGTCTGTTTCTCGGCGATCCAGGCCAGCGCCTGCTCCAGCGTCACATCGCTCGGCTGTAACCCTTTGGGGAGGGTGATATTGATTTTTTCCCAGCTCACATAGGGGCCGTAGCGACCCTCGAGCACCTGTACGGCGCCGCCTTCCGGATGTTCGCCCAGCTCTTTGAGCACAGTCTTGCCCGCCCCGCGCCCTTTGCCGCCACTGGCCTTGGTCGCCAACAGTTCCAGCGCGCGATCGAGATCAATATCTAGCACCGAATCGGGGGGACGCAGGTTGACGTAGACACCGTCGTGCACAACATAGGGCCCAAAACGCCCGACGCCCGCCTGCACGGGCTTGCCCGTCTCCGGATGCTCGCCCAGCGTGCGGGGAAGGCTGAGCAGGGCCAGCGCCGTCTCGATGGTCAACTCCTCTGGGGTCATGCCCTTGAGCAAGCTGGCGCGCTTTGGTTTGGTTTTGCTGTTGGGGTCGTCCTCGCCGAGCTGCACATAAGGGCCGTACGGGCCGGTTTTGAGCAGCACAGGAAGGCCGCTCTCGGGATCAACGCCCAGCACCTGAGGACCCTCCACCTTCTTGTTGAGAAGCTCCTCAACCAGCTCGTCGGTGAGATCGGCGGGCGGCAGCGTTGGCGGCAGACCGGCGGTGCGCCGCTCTCCGTTGTCTTCTCGCACAACGAAGGGGCCGTATTGCCCGATGCGCACCTCCACCTGGAGATCTTCCAGCGCCACGGTGCTCGCCTCACGCGGGTCGATGGCGGCCTCTCGACTCTTGACCTGATGCTCCAACCCGCCTTCGCCGAGATAAAATTCGCGCAGATAGGCCAGATGATCGGCCGCGCCCGTCGCAATGTCGTCGAGCCGCTGCTCCATGTTGGCGGTGAATTTGAGGTCCACCAACTCCTGGAAATATTTTTCGAGCAGGGCGGTCACGGCAAAGGCGGTGAAGGTCGGCACCAGCTCCTTGCGCTGCTTGAAGGCGTAACCACGCTGCAGGATGGTGTCGATGATGGTAGCGTAAGTGCTCGGTCGGCCGATGCCCTCTGCCTCCAGGGCCTTCACCAGCGTCGCTTCGGTGTAACGCGGTGGGGGCTGCGTCTCGTGGCCGATGGCCTCCAGCTCTCGACACTCGACGACTTCACCCACGCTCAAGGCAGGCAGCGGCTGTTCTTGGCTTTCCAATGCAGCGTCGGGATCGTCCGACCCTTCGACGTAAGCGCGGAAGAAGCCCGGGAAGAGAATCGTGCGGCCGCTGGCGCGGAAAAGAGCCTCATCCACGGCAATCGTCGCCGTGCGCAGCTTAAGGCGTGCGTTCGCCATCTGGGAAGCGATCGTGCGCTTCCAGATCAGCTCGTAGAGCGCCTTTTCGCGGCCTTCGAGCGGGAGGCTGTCTGGCGGGATCATCTGGTCGCCGGCCGGGCGAATCGCCTCGTGCGCCTCCTGGGCATTGGCGGTCTTCGTCTGATAGCGCCGTGGGGAGGGGCTGAGATACTCTTCGCCGTACATCTCGCGAATGCGCCGCCGCGCAGCGTGGATCGCCTCATCGCTGAGGTGGACCGAGTCGGTGCGCATGTAGGTGATGTAGCCGTTTTCGTAGAGATTCTGCGCAATGCGCATCGTTTCTCTTGCGCTCAAGCCGAGCTTGCGGTTGGCCTCCTGTTGCAGGGTGCTGGTGGTGAAGGGCGCGTAGGGCGCGCGCGTGGCGTCCTTTTCCTCCACTTCGACCACCGTCCACTCGCCGTTGAGCAAGCGCGCGCGCAACGCCTCGGCCTCCTGCTGGTTGAGCAGAAGCACATCTTTGCCGGCCGCAATCTGACCCGTGTGTTCGTCGAAGTCGCGACCCGTGGCGACCCGCTTGCCGCCCACTGAAACTAACGTCGCCTCGAAGCGATGGCCGGGCTGGTCAGGCCGCTTGTTGAGCAAGGCTCGCAGGTCCCAATAGCGACCCGGGACGAAGGCGCGGCGCTCGCGCTCGCGCTGCACCAACAGGCGCACCGCCACGCTCTGTACGCGGCCGGCGGAAAGCCTCGGCGCAATTTTGCGCCAGAGCAACGGCGACACCGTATAGCCTACCAATCGATCCAGGATGCGGCGCGTTTCCTGGGCGTGCACCAGGTCCAGGTCCAGATCGCGCGTCTCGCGCAGCGCCTGTTCGATCGCCTCGCGCGTAATCTCATGAAAAACCATGCGTCGCACCGGCTGTTTAGGCTTCAGCACCTCGCGTAGGTGCCAACCGATGCTCTCGCCTTCGCGATCCTCGTCGGTGGCTAAGATCAGCTCTTCGGCGTCCTTGAGCGCAGCCTTCAGCTCGGCAACGACCTTACGTTTGCTCTCCGGGATGACGTAGAGCGGCTCGAAGTCCGCCTCTACGTTGACGCCGAGACGAGCCCAGGGTTTATTTTTGTCCTTTTCTGGGATTTCCGCAGCCGACGCCGGCAGATCGCGCACATGGCCCATGCTGGCTTTCACCAGATACTCTTTGGGCAGAAACTTCCCAATCGTTTTGGCCTTGGTCGGCGATTCAACAATAACGAGTTTTTTTCCCATGCTCCACGCACCACTGCGGATGCAGGCATCCGTTCCAAGATCCCGCAACAAGAAGTCGGCGACGCGGTCGCCGACTCGAGAAACGCAGCCAGTGTAGCATAGCGTTCCCACAAACAAAAATCGGCGCCTTTGCAACGGCGCAAGAGGCGCAGGGTGAACTCCTGACAGATTCAGCCGCCCGCGAGCCGCCCAGGTGTACAGATCATGAGGCTTCAAGGCGCTCGATTAAACTCTCGATGCGCGCCTTGCGCTCTTGCGCATCTTCCGCCTCGTCGAGCCAGGCGATCAGGCTGCGCTGGTCGGCACGCGAGAGTTGCTCGAATTTGCGTCGCGCCGTCGCCTTAAAGAAGAGCGCCGCCACCAGATCGGCGGGGACGTTCACCTCGCGTTCGATGCCACGCGCCGCCTCATAGCGCACGGCGATCGTGCTCGCCCAGCGTGGCTCCAACCCGTAAATGCGCTCCAGATGCTCCAACAATTGCGCGTGGCTGAAGGTGATGGCTCCGCCGGCGTCCAACAGAATGCACCACGCCTCGAACTTACGGCCGGTCTCCAACTCGATCACCTCGTCCGGAATTGCCAACGGGCCGCGCGGTAGATCGTGCATGAACTCCACCCTCCTCTCCGTTTGAAGGTCAAGCCGATCACCGGCTATTGTACGCCCAACAGCCGGGTGACCAGAGAGAAATAAATCAAAACCCCCAAAATATCGGACAACGAAGTGATCAGCGGTGCGCTGGCGGTGGCCGGGTCCAATTTCAATTTGCTGAAAATAAAGGGCAGTGACATGCCGATGATGCTTCCCATCAAGACCACCAGCAACATCGTCAACGCCACCACCGTCGCCACGTGCGAACCGGCCCGAAGGAACCCGACAAACCAGACCGCCATCGCCATCGTCAGGCCGAGCAGAAGCGCCACCAACAGTTCCTTCCCCACCAGCCTGCCCCAGTCGCCGATGCGCACATCACCGACCGCCAGCGCGCGCACCATCAGGGTGGAAGACTGCGAACCTGCGTTGCCGCTGCTGTCGATGAGCAAGGGAAGGAAAAAAACGAGCGCCACCACGGCAGCGATCGTGTCCTCGAAGGCTGCAATAGCTGCGCCGGAAAAGATGTTCACGAACACGAGCGCCAGCAGCCATCCGATGCGCTTGCGATACAACATACGCACGCCGATCTCGCGGTAACTGACGTTCAGGGGCGACACCGCCGCAGTGCGATGAAAATCTTCCGTCGCCTCTTCTTGCGCAACATCCAGCACATCATCCGCCGTGATGATGCCCACCAGCACACCGTCGGAGTCTACCACGGGCAGGACGTCGAGATCGTAGCGCTGCATCATGCGCACGGCTTCTTCCTGATCGACGAACGCCGAGATGGCGACGAAGGTGTGGTCCATGATGCTCTCGACGGTGGCGTCCGGCTCGCCGAAGATGAAACGTCGCAGTTCCAGCGCGTCCAGCAGCTTCCAGTCACGATCGACGACATAGATGACATTGATCGTCTCGCTGTCGCGAGCGCGCATGCGAATATGCGCCAACGCCTGCGCCAGCGTCCAATCGCGGCGAACCGCCACGTAGTCAGGCGTCATCAGCCGTCCGACGCTGTCCTCCGGATAACCGAGCAGCGTGCGCGCCTCGGCTAAATCTTCAGGGCTGAGCAGGTTGAGCAGGCGCTGGCTGACTCGGCCTGGCAGCTCTTCCAGCAGCATGGTGCGATCGTCGGGGCTAAGGTTCGCCAATACCTGACGCGTCTCTTCATCGGTCAAATCTTTGAGCAGCTGATTTTGTTGCTCCGAAGAAAGGTAGGCGAACACCTCGCTGGCGAGGTGTCGAGGCAGCACACGAAAAAAGACCACGCGTTCGGCCTTGTCCAACTCGTTGAGCAAATCGGCAATCTCGGTCGCCGGCCAGTCAGCAACCAGTTCTCGAATCTGCGTCCATTGCTTCTGCGCAAGCAGTTCCTGAAGGCTCGTTGTCTCCAGTCGATTCACCATCGCACCCCTCAAGTCGGTCATCGGTTTGGCAGTTCGAGCGGCGAAACCCGCTGCATGGTACAGTATAGCCTCCCACCGGGTCAAAAAGCCTTTTCCTTCTACTCATCTCGACTTCAGAACTCATGTTACGCAGTTGAACCTGCCAATCAATAAATCGTCTGAGCAAATAAGGCAGCGTTGAGAAGAGGTGTAGCTGGGAGCCGCACCTTCTCGATGAATCGCACGATTTTGGGTGAATCAGGCAATTTTGCTTAGAGATTGCAGTGAATACGGTGCGCGCAAGGAGGATTCGACGGGCCCTGCTCTATTCCACAGTTAAAAGACAGGACTCAAATCGTTGTCCGGCAGGAAGGTGACGACGGAATCACCATCGTCCCTGTCGCTGCGCGGGAAAAATTTCCTTACCAGAGAGGGTTTTAATCTCCGGTCACAGCCAAGACGTCGACCAGCTCCAGCTGCGCATCGCGCTGAAATTGTTCGACCGTGATCGTACGGAAGAGCAGCAACGAAAGCGCAACCCCAAGCATTTCAATGCCAAAGACCGTCGTATAGCCGAGCGTCACATTGCCGCTGACCCAGTAAGCGACGTCGCGCATAAGGGCGCCACCTACGTTCCCCAGCGACTGGGCGACAAAATTCGCCACGCCCCAAGCGCCCATATAGAGCCCGACGTTTTGTGGGACGGTCATATCTAACATAAAGCTGAGATTGCTGACCGTCATCAATCCACTCGCCAGCCCTAGCAGAAACACGGCGATCAGAAAGAAGGGAATGTTGCCGACCGCGCCGGCCAGAATCACCAACCCGAAGGAGACGATGGCGACCAGCCCGCCGACATAAATGTTCAGGCGCTTGCCGAACAGGCGGACAAGCCCTATTCCGCCCAACAGCGTGATAAACACGCCACCTCCCCACAGCGCCTCCAGGCGCGTGGTTTCGCTCACCGACATCCCCAGGGCGTCCGCAGCGTACGGTTCGAGCAACACATCTTGCGCCCGCACGCCGATCAGCACTAGCAACAAGTAGACGAAAAAGCGCTTGGCGGTGGCGTTGTGCGCCAGCACTTGTAATGCCTCCAGAGGGTTGTTGGCAGTGTGGCGGACAATGTGACTTTCGGCGCGGGATGGTTCAATGCCGGTCGAGCCGATGACCACAAAGAGCGTTGCCACCAGCCACACAGCCCCAAAGGCGGTGATGACGCCGGCCGGGGAAGCGTCGACCTGCAGGACACGCGAAAGGGCGATGCTGGCGACAATAGTGGAAAGGATCATCGCCGTCCACATGACGCCCACCGCAGCGGTGCGCCACGTTTTCGGCGAGCGTTCGGTCATCTCGCCCGCAAGCGACAGGTAACTGACAGAAGCCACGTTGACGCCGATTCCCCACACAAGGAAGACGACAAACGCGGCCACCAACCCCAGTGTGAAATGCTCATCCATATAGAAGGCGGCATGAGCGGTCGCATAGCTGCCGCAAGTCGCCATCAAGCCGCCCAGCAAGATCCAGGGAGAGCGGTGCATTCCCCAAATGGGCCGACGGTCCGCCCAGTTGCCTACAAAGACCTGCAGAGGCGAGAGCATATAGGGGAGCGCCACCAGCAAACCAACCAACACGGCCGGCAGCGCCATGTCGGCAATCATAATGCGATTGAGCGTGCCGGTGATCGGCACCACGGTCAAAGAAACGCCGACGTGCACCAGGGTGAGTTGAAGAATCGCTCGAACATTCATAAGTCCGTCTCTCCGGGGCGACTTTTGTGCCGACTTTCGTGCGTCCTTCGTCGGGCTGCAACTTCATTTTCCATCAAAAATAATACTTTAGCATAGATTTTCATAGATTCAAATCGAAATCTGTAAGGTTTTTCTTGCCATCCAGGAGAATCGGGATTGAAGGGAAACTAAACCGACGAGGGCAAAGCCGGCCTCAGAAGAAGGTAATTTGATCGAGCGGCCAGTAGCGCAGCCAGACGCGCCCCAAAATCCGATCGAGCGTGACCGGGCCAAACGCGCGGCTGTCGTTGCTGTTGCTACGGTTGTCGCCCAGAACAAAGTAAGAAAGTGGACCCAGGGTGATCGGCGCCATGTCGAAGGGAGTCATGTCGTGCGGAAACGGTTCTGCAAGCGCTTCACCGTTCACATAGATGACGCCCTGACGGATTTCGACCGTTTCGCCGGGCAGCGCCACGATGCGTTTGACAAGCAGCTCATCAATGTGCGGCAGATCGATAACAACGATGTCGTTGCGCCGCGGAGGATGCAGGCGATAACTGATCTTGTCCACGATAAGGCGTTGGTGCGGATGCAGGTTCGGCTCCATGCTCTGACCGAAGACTACGGTGGCCTGAGCAAGGAAAAGATGGACGATCAGCGCCAGAACCAAAGCAGGCGCCACGATCTGAAACGCCTCTAACAGGACGGGGCGGAACATCGGCCAAGGACGTTCGTCGGGAAACGCCGGTGCAGAAGCTTGATCTTCTTGGGATTCCTGAATGATTGGTTCGTTCATACTGCGATCGTCGCTCACCGGAAACGAGTATACCGATTTGGCGTCAGGTTGTCCAACAAGTAAGATTCCAATTGATGAGGCGGCGATATTCTCGAAGAACCGGAAATCGACGACGATGGGCGCGCTGGATTGCAACCTTGTGGGCAATCGTCACGTTGCTCATCCAAACAGGCGCTTTGCAGGCGCAGGTCGCAACGTCAACGCCGAGGCTCAGCGAGGAGACCGAAGCAGCCCGGCTCGACCGGCTGGCGGCGGCTCTCGTCGCCCGCATGTCGCCGGCCGAACGCATCGGGCAATTGTTCGTGATCACGATCCAGGGTCGCGAGGTTGAAAACAACAGCGAGTTGATCGAGCTGTTTCACAGGCTGCACATCGGCGGCGTCGTGCTCAGCCCGCGCAATGGCAACTTCTCCAACGAGCGCGGCGTAGACACGCCGCGGCAGGTCGCCGCCTTGACCAATCAGCTGCAGGCGCTGGCATACGGCCTGCTGTTGCCGACCGAACAGGCGCTGCGACCGGTGCCGCTGGCGCCCTGGCCCCCGCGCGAGGGCTTTACCATCCTTCCAAGAGAGGAAGAGCAAGAATCCATCCCGCTTCCCCTCCTGATCGGCGTCTATCAGACCGGCGACGATTTGCCCATGACCGCACTGCGACGCGGCTTCACGCCGCTGCCATCGCCGATGGCGTTGGGAGCATCGTGGAATCGCGACCTGGTGCGCAACGTCGGCAGCGTCGTAGGTCGCGAGCTGCGCGCCGTGGGGTTTAACCTGCTCTTGGGTCCCAACCTCGACGTTTTTTCTCTCAAAAGCTCCAATCGACTTAACGCGCTCGGAGTGTATTCGTTCGGAGGCGATCCCTACTGGGTGGCGCAACTGGGGCGCGCTTACATCGAAGGAGTGCATCTCGGCGGCGGAGGGCGCGTCGCCACGGTCGCCGAAAGCTTTCCAGGCCAAGGCGCAGCAGATCGCGTTCCCAATGAAGAGGTGGCCTCGATTCAGCTGAGTCGCAGTGAGCTGCAGCAGAACACCCTGCCCCCATTTCTGGCCGTGACGCGACAACCCTCCATCGTGATCGATTCGGCGGGTGACCCCGGCGCCACCGACATTTTGATGACCAGCCACATGCGTTACATCGGCCTGCAGGGCGGCGATGGACGCGGCGCGCCGTTGAGCCTGGCGCCGGAGCTGCGCACGATCTTGCGACAAGAGGGCGTCGCCGAGTGGCAAAGTCGCGGCGGCGTCGTTATGTCCGGCCCCCTGGGTGCGCCGGCCCTACGCCGCTATTTCGAGACGACCAATCCGGAAAACTTTCGGAGAGTCGCTCAGGACGCGTTCGTGGCAGGCAACGACCTGCTCTATCTGGCCGATCTGAGCCTGGACGGCTCCTGGGAGTCCCAATTCCGAAACATCGTGGAGACGGTTTCTGCGTTTCGCTCTCTATACGCCGGCGACCAGGACTTCGCAGCCCTGGTCGATGAAGCCGT
>JANWYX010000380.1 GCA_025055055.1 Caldilinea sp.
ATGGCGTCGGCGAAGCGCTCGACAGAAAGATGAATGGTCACACCTACGTTGAGGAGCTCGAGGCGCCGGATGTGCCTTCCACGGAACGGGGGAGTGCGTCGGAGCCGATGAAACGCAACACGGTGCGCATTTACCCCTACGGGATCGGACAGAACCGATTGCGGGCGGCCGCAACTGCGCTCAACGTGCCGATCCAGATCGTGGACAATCTGAACATCGCCGATGCGGTGATGACGCTGAAAAACTACTATCGTCAGCAGCCGGCGCCGATCCAGGAGGCGGAGCGTCGCGGCATTCCCGTCTACATATTGCGCAGCAACACCACGGCCCAAATGGAGCAAATCCTGGTCGATCTTTTCAACATTGCCGTTGATCCGATCGACGCATTTGAAGAGGCGATGCGCGAAACGCAGGATGGCATTCAACGCGTGCTCAACGGCGCCTCCGACGTCACGCTCAGCCCGCAGTCGGCGGCGATCCGCAGCCAACAACATCAGCTCGTGCGAGCTGCCAACCTGATCAGCCACAGCTATGGACGCGAACCTTATCGCCGCGTGCGCATTTTTCGCCGCTGAGCGCCATCGCATCCGGATGATGGCGTGGCGACTTCCTGACTCCCTGGCCTTCCAGAGAGGTTGCGCTCCGCTCTGGAAGGCTTCAATTGCAACCTTCCCATGACGCCGATGGCGCTTTCGGCGTCTCACTTCAAAGCAATGGACATACGCAGGTGGGTGCTCTCATTACGTTTGAAGGCGCCGAAGGCAGCGGCAAGACGACGCAGATCCGGTTGCTTGCTGCTGCATTAGCGCAGTCCGGCTATCGCGTCGTGGCGACGCGTGAACCGGGCGGCACGCGCATCGGCGACGCCATCCGCACTCTTCTGCTCGACCACCGTGGCATGGAGATCAGCCCTCGGGCCGAAACATTGCTCTTTCAGGCCGCGCGCGCCCAGATCGTCGACGAGGTGATTCGCCCGGCGCTGGCTGCCGGCTCGATCGTCTTGTGCGATCGGTACGTCGACAGCACACTCGCCTATCAAGGCTATGGACGAGGACAGGCGCTCGATATATTGCAGCTGTTAGGCGATTATGCAACGGATCATCTGTCGCCCACCCTGACGATCTATCTCGACATTGACGTGCATGAAGGTCTGGCGCGCAAGCGCGCTGGTGCGCCCGAAGAATGGAATCGGATGGAAAATCTGGACATCGACTTTCACCAGCGCGTGCGTAAGGGCTATTTGGCGCTTGCGGCGGCCGAACCGGAGCGCTGGTTGGTGCTTGATGCAACTCGGCCGATCGAGACGCTCCATCGCACAATTCTTCTACACGTGCTTGCTTTGTTAGGCGATTTCCCTGAAAATCTGCTACAAATGGATTCAGGTGAAACGGAAAGGAGCTGAGAAGATGAAATTGGTGATGGCGATTATCAACAGTGATGACACCCGCAACGTGCTCGACCGTCTGGCGAGACGAGGATTTTCGGCGACGGTGACGAGCACAACAGGCGGCTTCTTACGCGTTGGCAATACGACGATCTTTTGTGGTGTGGACGACGAGAAAGTTGAGGAAGTGATCGGAATCTTCCGCGAGAGTTGTCCGAGCCGCATTCAGTATGTAACGCCGCTGCCACCGGTGATGGAGCCGGGGGAAGTTCACATTCCGACGCCGGTGGAAAAACACATGGGCGGCGCCACGATTTTCGTTCTCGATGTGGCGCGTTTTGAGAAGATTTAGCCGGAGTTCAAGGTTCACGCGTTGTCCGCCGCCGATTCGTCGCCGGCAGGCTGTGGCATCATCTTCTCGATCTCTTCCGGGCTTTCGCCGCGTTCCAGTCGTTCAACAACTTCGGTCATTTCGGGATCTAATGGCTCACCCATTTCGTCGCTCATCTTGCGCATAAAGCTCGCCAGTGCGCGCGGATCTTCGTTCTCCAGCCCCGCCATGAACGATGGATCCGCCAGGTCATCCAAACGGCTCTCCTCCGATTTCAGCACGGCCACACGACTCATCAATCTGCGCAGCCTTGTTCCCTCACATGCAGGGCAACGCGCCACCGCGTCGCCGGCCTCAGAAAAAGTGCGGAAAAAAACACTGACGCGTTTGCGACAGTCGAAGCAATAGTATTCGTAGATCGGCATGGCTGCCCTTTTCCTCCTCCGGCGTCCTCACGTATACTTTACAAACATGATCAAACTGTGGTTGATTATATGCAGGAGCGCATCTTCCACTCAAACCCATCAAGCCCATAAATCACGGCACAGAACTGAAGGAGATGAGGTTGAGCGCATTTCATGAACGCGACCAAGAGGTTGAGGCCCTCTACGCCAGTCTCAACGCGCCGCGGCCGGTGCTGGTCGTCTTGTCCGGTCCTAGCGGCGTCGGCAAAGATTCGGTCATTCAACGGCTGAAGCAAACCGACCATCCTTTCCACTTTGTCGTCACCGCCACCACCCGTCCGAAGCGTCCCAACGAAATCGACGGCGTCGACTATCACTTTGTCTCGGTGGGCGAATTCGCGGAAATGATCGAGAACGACGAGCTGCTCGAATATGCCGTGGTCTACGGAGACTACAAAGGCATTCCTAAAAAGCACGTGCGCGAGGCGCTCGCCAGCGGCAAGGATGTCATCATGCGCATCGACGTGCAGGGCGCCGCCACCATTCGGTCGCTCATTCCCAACGCCGTCACGATCTTCCTGACCGCAGAAAGCGAGGAAGAGCTGGTGCGTCGCCTGCGGCTGCGCAAAACAGAAGACCCTGACCAGCTCAAGATGCGCATCGTCACAGCGCGTCGCGAGCTACGCCGCTTCACCGAGTTCGACTACATCGTGATTAACCGCGAAGAGCAGTTGGACGCTGCCGTAGAAACAGTGCTCAGCATCATACGCGCCGAAAAGAGTCGCGTGGATTGGACGCCGGTGGTCCTATGAGAACCATGCCTCCCTCCTATCCCGAAGAACCCTCCTGGATGGAAGAGCCGCCGCAGTTCTATATTCGGCTCAGCCGCCCGCTTGTCACCCAGACGCTGATGGGTGTCATCCTGGGCGTCTTTGTAATTTCGGTCATCCTCAGCCTATCCATGTATGGCACGTGGACGTCGCTGACCGGCAGTGACATTCGAGTGCTCATCCTGATGGGCGCCAAGGTCAACGAGCGCATTGCAGCCGGCGAGATCTGGCGTCTATTGACGCCCATTTTTCTGCACAGCGGCGTCATGCATCTGCTCTTCAACCTCTATGCGCTGTACATCCTTGGCCCCATGCTCGAAGGATATATCGGCCATGTGCGTTTTCTAACCGTTTTTCTCATCGGCGGGCTGTACGGCAGTCTCTTCAGCTATGCACTCTCCGGCCCCGTCTCGGTCGGAGCCTCCGGAGCCATCTTCGGGTTGTTGGGTGCGATCGCGCTCTTTTTCTTGAGATACCGGGATAACTTCGGCCCTCAAGGCAGGGCAATTTTGCAAAATATGCTCATCGTCCTCGCCCTCAACTTGGTCATCGGCTTCAGCTCAACCCATATCGACAATTGGGGGCATATCGGCGGCTTAATCGGCGGGACGCTCGTCATGTTGGGCGTTATGCCGCGTTATCGTCCGCCCACATCGACGCCGGGGATGATCCTTCGCCCCGGCCCGCAGCCGTTGGTCATCGAAGAGCGAAGGCTGGCGGAAGTCGCCTGGGTGGTCTTCTGCCTTATTGTATTTTTCACGGGCGTCTACGCCGTCACAGTCACCCGATTCCCGTCGATGTGAACAACGTTTCCTATGCAGCCATCTGAGGAGTGAACCATCATGCTCAACGTACGGCGCAGCGGCATTCTGCTGCATCCCACCTCGCTACCCGGCGCATATGGCATCGGAAGCTTCGACCAACACGCCTATCAATGGGTGGACTTTCTGGTACAAACGCGGCAAACCCTTTGGCAGGTGCTGCCCCTTGGCCCCACCGGCTACGGCGACAGCCCCTATCAGAGCTTCAGTTCCTTTGCGGGCAATCCCTATCTCATCAGCCTTGAGCATCTGGTGCAACTGGGGCTGTTGGAGCAACGAACGCTCGACGAGGCGCCCGCCTTCCCACGCAACCGTGTGGACTATGGAGCGATCTATGCGTGGAAATTGCCGCTGTTGCGCCGCGTTGCGAACGAATTCAACGCGCGCGCTTCCGCCGATCTGCGCAGCGAATTTGAAGCGTTCTGCGCCGAAAACGCCGACTGGCTAGAGGATTTTGCGCTCTTTATGGCGCTCAAGGACGCCCACAATGGCGCGCCTTGGAACCAGTGGGAGATGCCGCTGCGCAGCCGCCAACCCGAAGCGTTGGATGCAGCACGCAAAGAGCACGCCGCCGCCATCGTCAACCACAAGCTTAACCAATGGCTCTTCTATCGTCAGTGGCTGGCGCTCAAGGGCTACGCCAATGACAAAGGCGTCTTCATCATCGGCGACATTCCGATCTTCGTGGCGATGGACAGCAGCGACGCCTGGACCAACCCTGCCGAGTTTTTCCTGGACGACCAATTTCAGCCGACAGTGGTAGCCGGCGTACCGCCGGACTATTTCAGCGCCACCGGTCAGTTATGGGGCAATCCGCTTTACCGCTGGGACGTGATGAGAGAAAATCGCTACGCGTGGTGGATCCGCCGTGTTCGTGCCGCCCTGCGCCTGTACGACATCGTGCGCATCGACCACTTTCGGGGCTTTGCAGGCTACTGGGAAGTGCCGGCGGGCGAGAAGACCGCAGTCAACGGACGCTGGGTGCAGGGGCCGGGCGCCGATTTTTTCCACGTCATTCAGGCAGAATTGGGGGACGATCTGCCGATTATCGCCGAAGACCTGGGCGAGATCACACCCGATGTGATCGAGCTGCGCGATCGGTTTGGACTGCCGGGCATGAAGATTCTCCAGTTCGCCTTCAGCACCGACGCCAGCGACAAGTTCCTGCCCCACAACTACACGCGCAACTTTATCGTTTACACCGGCACGCACGACAACGACACCACCTGGGGCTGGTATCGCAACACCGCCACCGACAAAGAACGCGACTACTTTCGCCGCTATTTTCGCACCGACGGCCATGACGCCGCCTGGACGATGATCGGCGGCGCATTTGGGAGCGTGGCGAACACGGCGATTGCTCCTTTGCAGGATGTGTTAAATCTTGGCGGCGAGGCGCGTATGAACCTGCCCGGCCGCGCCTCCGGCAACTGGGCGTGGCGCTTTGTCCCCGAACAGTTGACCGGCCATGTCGCCGAGCGACTGCGGGAAACCACGCTCATCTACGGCCGCGATCCCAAGATTTACGAAGGGAAAAGTCCGGAAGCCGGAGGGCAGACCGGCCAGGATCAAAAAGGCATCGGCGGCGGCTGAAATGGCCGTCGAAATCAGCAGGCGGAGCATTCAGCGCTATTTGACCGATGACAACGCCTCTCAGTCGCCTCAAATCCTACACGCTGGTGCTCATCCAGTTTGGTGCGCTGCTTGCGCTTGCTGCAACGGGGCCATGGATCGCACGTCACACTGTGTTCCTGACCATGGAGATCGCCGCGTTGGCGTTAGGCGGCTGGGCGGTTCTGACCATGCGCATCCGTCGTCTGAGCGCGCTTCCCGATGTACGCAAAGGGAGTCGCCTGGTGCGCGAAGGTCCGTATCGATGGATTCGCCATCCCATGTACGCCGCAATTTTGCTCGGCGCTTTGGCGTTGGTGCTCGACACGCCGACGCCGTTGCGTTGGGGCGTGTATACAGTGTTGGCAGTCGATCTGCTGGTCAAACTGCACTATGAAGAGCAGTTGTTGACGGCCGCCTTCCCGGCCTATCGAGCTTATCAAAAGACAAGCAAACGCCTGATCCCGTTCGTCTACTGAGGGGAGGAACGCCGTGTTCGCCGGCTTCGCCTTAACGGCAGCTGCAGTCTGCTCAGGAATCGCCTACATCTGGGCAATTTATGCAGGAGCCCCTGTGCTGCGCTATCTCTTCAAGCCGCTGACAACGGTACTGATCTTGCTGGTTGCGCTGACGTTGCCCGAGCCGGTTTCACCGCTCTATCGCATTCTGATCGCAGCGGGCATCCTCTTTTGTCTGGCGGGCGACGTCTTTCTGATGCTTCCCGGTGATTTCTTTCTCTGGGGGCTGGTCGGCTTTCTGATCGCCCACCTTTTTTTCATCGCTGCATATCTTGAGCAGGCCGGCGGCTTCCACGTGCACCGGTTTTTGCTAATCTTGTTTGCGATCTACGGCGTCATCCTCCTGTATCTGCTCTGGCCACATGTCGGTCCACTGCGGTTGCCCGTGCTGATCTATGCGCTTGTCCTGCTGTGCATGGGTTGGCAGGCCGGCGAGCTGTGGTGGAGCGTGCGCAGCCTCTCTGCACTGCTGGCGCTAGGCGGGGCGCTGCTCTTTCTTGTGTCCGACTCCATACTGGCGCTCGACAAATTTCGAGCGCCGATCCCTCACCGCGATCTATTGATCATGAGCAGTTACTACGCTGCGTTGCTGTTGATCGCCTGGTCTGTACAGCGTTTTGAGCAAGCCTGATCGAATATGACGACATTTTTGCAACGGCTTGAGCGACAATTTTTTGAAAGCTCTTTCGGCGAAGCTCTTCTCCAGCAGGCGCTCACCCTGGCCGTTCGCCTGCCGCAAGGGCGTTATGCCGTGCAACGAACGTGCCATGTGTGCATCCCAATGCGCGATGGCGTCAGACTTGTCTGCGATCACTACGCGCCGGTCGGCGTCGAACGAGGGCCGGCGCTTCTGATCCGCACACCCTACGGCCGCAACGGCCCGGGACGCTCGCTGGCGGAAATGTATGCGCAGGCGTTCGCCACCCATGGCTATCATGTCATCAACCAGGATGTGCGCGGGCGCTTTGATTCGGAGGGGACATTCGTCGCCTTTGTGCACGAAAAAGATGACGGCGTCGATACGCTTGCATGGATGGGGAGTCAGCCTTGGTGCAACGGCGCCATCGGCATGTGGGGGCCAAGTTACCTGGGCTATGTGCAATGGGCTGCGGCAGCGGGCAAATCGCCCTATCTCAAGGCGATTGCCCCGATCATCACCCACTCGCATCTGATGGAATATCATGAGCACGGTTTCCCGCTCGACCTGTTGCTGCGCTGGATGTTCCAGCTTGCGTCCATGACCGATCCTTCGCTGAGCACGTGGGAGCGCCTTCAACGCATCAACGACGGCGCAGTGCAGGATCGCTTTCTGCACGCGGCGTTCATGCATTTGCCCATGCAGACCGCCGATGCGTTGGTCATCGGCAGGCCGGACGCCCTCTACCGAGAGATGAGTGCAGCCGGCCCCGATCACCCGTTGTGGCGGCAAGTCGATCATTGCGGCGCCGTCGCCGGCGCGCCGCCGGCGCTTTTCGTCAGCGGCTGGTACGATCTTTTCCTCGACGGCCTGCTGGAGGACTATTGCGTTCAGGTGCGGGCCGGTCTGCGGCCGCGACTGATCGTCGGCCCCTGGCACCACATGGAATACGGCTACATGGACGTCGCTTTTCAGGAGGCGTTGCGCTGGTACGCGAGACATTTGCACAATGAACCGGCGACGCGAGACGAAAAACCGGTGCGTCTCTACGTCATGGGGTTGAACCGGTGGCGGGAGTTCGACCGTTGGCCGCCTCCCTCGCGACCGGTGCGACTCTATTTGCACGGCAATGGACTGGCCAAGACCGGTCGGCTATTCCCTCATCCGTCGCATGCGGAGGCGTCCGCCGACGTGTACACCTACAACCCTGCGGACCCCACGCCCAATCTCGGCGGCCCCAAACTGTCCAACGGCGCCGGCAAGGTGGACAACCGTCCGCTGGAACGGCGCAGCGATGTGCTTGTCTTTTCCTCGCTTCCGCTGCGGGAGGATGTCGAGTTCATCGGACCGGTGCAGCTTGAACTGTACGTCCAATCTACCCTCCCGACGGCGGATTTTTTTGCGCGGCTGTGCGTCGTCGATCGCTCGGGCTATTCGCGCAACATCTGCGACGGCAACTTTCGCGTCGAGCCGGGCCGTGGAGAAGTGCAGCCAGACGGCAGCGTGCGCATCGTCGTAGCCATGTCCTCGACGGCCTGTCGGGTCAACGCCGGCCAGCGCGTGCGACTACTGGTCGCCAGCGGCGCCCATCCACGCTTTGCGCGCAACCTTGGTTTTCTGGGCAACCAGACGCTGATGACCGCGATGCGTCCCGCCCTACAGACAATCTTTCACGACGCTGCGCATCCCTCAGCACTGGTGCTGCCCATCGTGTAGGCAGCGGCAAAGAAGCGCCGGAATTCTCTCATTCCTCTCCTGTCACTCCAAATTGGCGTGGCGCTGCATCATGGCAACGTTGTCCTGCCCGCACTGAGCCGCCAACATCGCCCCGATGCAGAGAAGACAGATCGACGCCGCCTGCTCGAACGCGTCGGCGAGGGGAAGCCGTGAGCGGGCAGCAGCATCGCCTTCAGACAAGGCGACCTTGGGGGAGATGGCGGGCAAAATCAAGCTCCTGTCGGCTAGGGCGGCGAGCGGCGTCTCCGGGTCGGTGGTGATCGCCAGCACGCGTGCGCCGAGATCACTCGCCTTGCGCGTCAAGAGAAGGACAGTTTCTGTGCGTCCGCTTCCGGAGAGCACGATAAGCAGATCGCCGGCCTCAATTGCCGGCGTCGTGGCGTCCCCCACCACGTAAGCGCGCAGCCCGATCTGCATGAGACGCATGGCAAACATGCGCAGGATCAATCCGCTGCGACCCAATCCCAATACAAAGATGCGCGGCGCCGCCAGAATCATCGCCGCCGCTTGTTCTGTGCTTTCCTCGTGCACACTTGCGAGCGTAGCCGACGTTTCATCGAATACGCACTGCACCCATTCAGAAAAACGCATAAAATTGCTCACTTCCATTGATCTCTGCGCGCCTATGCTTTGAACTATCGATGTTTCAATGCTATGATTAACCAGTTACTAAACAGGCGTCGAGCTCAATGCACGCCACCGGCCAGAGAAACTTATGTCCGCATACAGGAAGTAGTTTAGAGGAAACCATGTCATTTACAGTAAAAACAGAGCCGCGTGAAAACCGTCAGCTGGCGGTCACCATTGAAGTCGATCAACAGCGGGTCGAACAGGAGCTGCGCAAGGCGGCGGCCAAAATTGCGCAGCAATATGCGATCCCGGGGTTTCGCAAGGGCAAGGCGCCCTATCACATCATCGTGCAACAGGTGGGCCTGCCTAGCCTTTACTCTGAATTCGTTGACGAACTCGGTCAGGAGTTGTTCCGCAAAGCCATCGAGCAGGAGAACATTCAGCCCTACGCCCAGTCTTCGCTTGAGGACGTTCAATTCGACCCGCTGACCTATAAGCTGATCGTGCCGCTGGAGCCGACGGTGAAACTCGGCGACTATCGCTCGCTGCGCGTCGAAGAGGAGCCGGTTGCGATCGACATGGCCGAAGTCGACCGCCGTCTGGAGATGTATCGAGAGGAATACGCCGGGTGGCAGGAAGTCGAACGACCTTGCGCCTACGGTGATCTCATCACGATGGACGTTAAAAGCGTCATTGTGCGCGAGGAGGGAGAAGAAAACGCAGAAGAAGTGGTGCTCGACGAGACCGATTGGGAGGTCACCCTCGATGAGGAGCATCCCCTCGAGCCGGCCGGGCTCGATAAGGAAATCCTGGGCATGCGCGCCGGCGAAGAAAAGGAATTTGTCATTTCCTGGCCTGCCGACAGCCAGAGCATTTATGCAGGCAAACAGGCGAAATTTTTCGTGAAAATTAAAAAAGTGCAAGGCTACGAAAAACCCGAGCTGAACGATGAATTCGCCAAACTGGTCGGCCCAGACTACGCGACGCTGGACGACCTACGCAACGCCATCATCGAAAGCCTGACCGAAGAGGCGCGGCGAGAAGCAGCGCGTCAATATACGGACAAAGTGCTCGATGCATTGGTCGAAATCAGCGAATTGGACTATCCGCCTGTAGTGATCGAAGATCAGATCGACGCCATGCTCAATGACCTCGATCGACGCATCCGCCAAATGGGATTGGACGGTTTGGAAGCGTTTCTCCGACAGACCGGTCAAACAGAAGAGAGCTATCGAGAGCAACTGCGTCCGACTGCAACGCAGATCGCCCGGCGCAACCTCGTCCTCTCCGAAGTGATCCGGCAGGAAGGCATTGAGGCAAGTGAAGAAGAGATCGACGCCCATGTGCGCCGTATGCTCGGTGCAGATGCGGCGGGGGAAATCGATCCATCTGCGCGTGAGCTTGCCGACCTTCTGCGCTTCGGTCCGGGTCGGTCGATGGTGATCAGCCAAGTGTTGACGGAGAAGGCGACTCAGCTTCTCGAAGCCCTGGCGCGCGGGCAAGAGCCGCCCGTCTTCCGGCGAAAAACCGCCGAGGAGAAGGCCGCTTCTGACTCGTCCGACGAAACGCCTTCCAAGGACGCTGAGGTTGTCGATGAGGGAAGTGCGGAAGCCGGAGAGCCTTTGGCCCGGAATGAGTGAACCGGCGGATAATTTGATGCTTCCGCCGCCTGTGATAATTCCGCCGACTTCAACTAAGCAAAAGCGGAAAGTTCGTCGCCGTCTTCCGGAAAGCTTGTTGTTGCGCCCTAGGGTATCGCCTTCGGCGTGACATTCCAATCCATCCCCGGTGTGACATATGCCGGAGAGTGCGTCTACGAGTCGCAGCTACATCCTTTGTGGATGATTTTGTGAACACTCTGGGAGCGCCCAGGACAAGGTCCGGGATAGAACGCAAATTCTAATAGAACGCAAACAGGCCAATCGAAGAGCGCTTACATTGGCGAGATTGGAGATGGCGTATCCTGTTTTTCAGGAAAATTTTATCTACATGGGCAAAGCGCCTTAAATGTATTCGCCCATGACAATCAAATCTATTCTTTGCATGGATTTGCATGGAACAATTTTGAAGACAGGAGAAAGCATATGATTCATCCAATGAACGTCATCCCGATGGTGATAGATAGTTCCGGCCGGGGGGAGCGCGCTTACGATATTTACAGCCTGTTGCTCAAGGAGCGCATTGTCTTTTTGGGCACGCCGATCAACGACCAGGTGGCGAATCTGATCGTCGCCCAGTTGCTGTACCTGAACGGCGAAGACCCCAATCAGCCGATCAACATGTACATCAACAGTCCGGGCGGCAGCATCTACGCCGGACTGGCGATCTATGACACGATGCAGATGATCTCGGCGCCGGTGGCCACCTATGCCGTCGGCGTGACGGCGAGCATGGGCACCGTGTTGCTGGCTGCGGGCGCAAAGGGCAGACGCTACGCGCTGCCACACGCCACCATCCACATGCATCCTGCCAGCAGCGGCGCGCAGGGCTACACCGAAGACATGCGCATCGCCATCCGCGAGCAGGAGCGTGTGCAGACGCAGCTCTTCCATCTGGTCGGCAAGCACAGCGGTCATACCTGGAAAGAAATTGAAGAGGAATTCATCCGCGACCGCTACATGAATGCAATTGAAGCGAAAAAGTTTGGTCTGGTGGATCACGTGCTCGGGAACACAGACGACATCGTCGTCGTCACCAAGGAGGGCAGGATCGCCTTTGCACACGAGCTGCCTGAGCTCACCAACGGCGCGCGCTAAGACAAGATTGCTCCACGGCGTTTGACGGCGGCTCCATCGACGGTCGCCGTCAAACGCATAGAGACAACGGAAGAGATGAACGAAACCTCGACACCACACTGTTCTTTTTGCGGCAAAGATCGCACAGCAGTTAAACGTCTCATCGAAGGAAGCGACGGCGTCTACATTTGCGACGAATGCATCTTACTAGGCGCCGAAATTTTGGCCGAAGAAGGCGTTGTCACGGGCGGCGTACGTCCTGTTGCGGCTTCGCATTCCCACACGCCGCGCACAATCCCCAGCCCGCGCGCCATCGTCGAGCATCTGGACCAATACGTGATCGGCCAGGAGCGCGCCAAGAAGGTGCTTTCCGTGGCCGTCTACAACCACTACAAGCGGGTTTTTGGAAGCGGGGCGGCCGAAACGACGCACAATGACGCCATGCCGTCGATCCCTATCGATCCCGACGTCGAATTGTCCAAAAGCAACGTGCTGCTGATCGGCCCCACCGGCAGCGGCAAGACCCTATTGGCGCAGACGCTGGCCAAGATGCTCGATGTGCCCTTCACCATTGCCGACGCCACCTCGCTCACCGAGGCCGGCTACGTTGGCGAGGACGTGGAGACCATCCTGGTCGGCCTGTTGCAGAACGCCAACTGGGATACCGAGCGCGCCGCCTACGGCATCGTCTACATCGACGAGATCGATAAAATTGCGCGCAAGAGCGGCGACAACCCCAGCATCACGCGCGATGTCAGCGGAGAGGGTGTACAACAGGCGCTGCTCAAAATCATCGAGGGCAGCATCGTCAATGTGCCGCCGGGTTCAGGACGCAAACACCCGCAACAGGAATTCATCCAACTCGACACACGCAACATTCTCTTTATCTGCGGCGGCGCATTCGCCCATCTGGCTGAGGTAGTGCGCAAGCGCATTCATCGTCGCGGCGCCCTAGGCTTCGTGGATGAAGACGCGATCACACTGACGCCGGCTCACCCGCAAGAGGAGGCCGTCGAGCCGCCATTGCCCGAAGACCCGGTTGCGCGACGACGCGAGATGCGGTTGCGCCAGCTTGAGAAGGAAAGCCGCCAGGAAAGCGAGCTGCTAAGCCAGGTGCAGCCCGACGACCTGCTCGCCTATGGCCTGATTCCAGAGTTCGTAGGGCGGTTGCCGGTCATCGTCAGTCTAGACGCGCTCGATCGGCGCACGCTGGTGCGCATTTTGACCGAGCCGCGCAACAGCGTCGTGCGGCAGTTTCAGCGGCTGTTTGCCATGGACAACGTCAAGCTGGAGTTCGAGGAGGCGGCGCTGGAGGCGGTGGCGACCGAAGCCTTCCTGCGCAAAACCGGCGCACGCGGGCTGCGCAGCATCGTCGAAGAGGCGCTGCTCGATGTCATGTTCGAGATTCCCAGCCGCACCGACATTGTACGCTGCGTGGTCAACGTCGACGTCTTCACCCAGCGCGCCCAACCTTTGCTCTTCAACGCCGCCGGACAGCGCGTCTTCCTCAGCCGGGAATACAAGAGCGCAGCCTGATCGACGTCGCTCTGCGCAAGCAAAAAGAATGCATCGCATGGATGCCGCGGCGCCGTCTACATGCTCATAGCATTCTCTTCATTTGGATGTTCGATAATGACGGAGACGAGGTGTCGCGTGCGCCCGTCTCCTTTTTCTTTTTTGCTTCGGCGGCTGCACCCTCTCTTGTGATCGACGGCGCAGCCGCAGCGGACAAACAGCTCGTCCATATGCGCTGGCGTGTGCTGTTTTCACGCAAAGGAAGAGAGCATGAAAGTGACCTTGATGCATTACTCCATTCCGCCGATCGTCGGCGGCGTCGAAAGCGTGCTTGCCCACCATGCGCGCCTGATGGCGGACGATGGACACAACGTCCACATTGTCGCCGCGCGCGGCGAACAGTGGTCCGAAGCGATCCCCCTGCATCGCGCGCCGTTGATCGACTCACGACATGAGGAGGTGCTGGCGGTCAAGGCGGAGTTGGATTGTGGAGAAGTGACGCCGCGCTTCGAGGCGCTGCGCAAGGTTATTGTTGCAGAGCTTGTCCCCCTGCTGCAAAATCGCGACATCCTCATCGCCCACAACATCTGCTCGCTAGCGAAGAATTTGGCGCTCACTGCGGCGTTGGCGGAGCTTTACCAGACACCGGGCTTTCCTCGCCTGATCCTCTGGCATCATGACCTGGCCTGGACGACCCCTCGCTACCGCAGCGAACTGCATGACGGCTATCCCTGGGATCTGCTGCGCTGGCAGTGGCCCGGCGCGATGCATGTCGTCGTGTCGCAGCTGCGTCGTCGCGAGCTGAGCGCTCTGAGCGGCGTTCCCCAGGAGGAGATCGCCGTCGTCCCCAACGGCGTCGATCTGGCGACTTTCTACAAGTGGGAACCGGAAACCCTTGATCTGTTGAAACGCATCAACGTCGTACACAGAACGCCGATTTTGCTGCTGCCGGTGCGCCTGACGCGACGCAAGAACATCGAGTTCGCTCTGCACATGTTGGCGGCGCTGCGACGTCGCATGCCGGACGCCGCCCTGATCGTCACCGGGCCGCTCGGCGCCCACAACCCCGCCAACGTGCGCTATCAGGAGGAGCTAGTCGCCCTGCGCAGCCGGCTCGGTCTGCAAGACGCAGCGATCTTCCTGGCGGAGTGGAGCGACATTTTTTTGCCCGACAGCGTCATCGCCGACTTCTATCGCCTCGCCGATGCGCTCTTTCTGCCCAGCTTTGAAGAGGGGTTTGGCATCCCGCTGATCGAAGCGGCGCTGAGTCGGACGCCTGTCTTCTGTAGTCGGATCGAGCCGTTGACGGAGCTCGGCCTCGATGACGTTTTCTACTTCGATCCGCAGGGTGACCCGGAGACGACGGCGGAGCAGGTGGCGCATGTGCTCGAAGACTTCGCCGTTTACCGATTCGCCAGTCGAGCGCGCATGTCTTTCACCTGGGAGCAGGTCTATCGACGTCACATTGCTCCCCTTCTCATTGCGCATCAACATCCAATCGGAGGCGCATAATGTCAGCCAGACATAGTTCCTTCACTCCGTTTCGCACGGCGCTGGTGCCCGTATTGTTGGGGTGCGACGTCACTGCTGCGTTGGCGGCGGCCGGCCAGATCGCCGAAGAAGTAGTGATGGTGGGGCTGGTCGCCGCTTCACCGGAACGCGGGCTGAGCGCCAACACCAAAGAGGCGCGGGAGCTGCGGCGTTTGATGCGTCAATTGCCAGAGGCCGCAGAGCCTGCACGCCCCAATGTGCGACCGCATAGTCAGGTGCTGGTGGCCGCCGAGCCCTGGCCGGAGCTCGTGCGCTACATCGCCAATCATCCACCCGATCTGCTGGTGCTGGAATGGCAGAGCCACCCGCAAAGTCTAGGACTCTCCATAGAAGACATTTTG
>JANWYX010000394.1 GCA_025055055.1 Caldilinea sp.
GATGCGCAATCAACCAGCAGGTCAACTCACTGCATCCTGCCTCTTGCGCCCAGGCTGCGCCGATTGCCGGATGATGCAGCTGCACATATACTGCATACCGAATGCTGGGCGAGGGCAGCGGACCAGCGAGTCGATTCAACACCCCCGGCGCAAACGCTTCGAGCAACACCAAGGGCCCGCGCAGCCAGAGGCCCAGGTAGGCGCCCGCCTCGGTCGCCGCCACTTTGCCGACGTCATGCAATAACGCTGCTACAGCTAGATCGCGCGACGTCGGCCCCTGCCGTTGGAGTGTGCGCAGCACGTCCAGGCTATGATGTCGAGCGTCGAGAGGCATGCGTCGAAAGAGCGCAAGCTGGGCGGGCGCAAGCACAACTTCCGCCAGGCTCTCATCCGGCGTTTGCAAGCTTGCTCGCAGCCCCTTGACGAATTGTTCGACGCGGTAGCGGACGCGTTGACCTAGGTCGAAACGATTTTGAGTCGCCATAAGCGGCTCAGACATCGGGAACAAAGCCATCGGTCTCCCCTGTCAGCCGCCGACCAGTGCCAGCAGCGAGCGCAGAATGGCGTTGGTGGGCGCCCGAATCAACGCCGGCGCAAAGAGGATCACAGCAAACAGGATCAACATACCGTACTGCAGTAGGAACATCTGCACCTGTCGAGCGTCGTCAGGCAGCAGGGCGAAGAGCACGTGCGAGCCGTCCAGCGGCGGGATGGGCAGTAAATTGAACACGAAGAGCAGCACGTTGATCTGTGCAAAAAAGAGCAACAGGCTGGCGATAAATCCACTTGCACCGAGCCAACGCCATAACAACAGACTTGCGACGGCCAACGCCAGGTTGCTCAGCGGCCCGGCGAGCGATACGAGAATCGAGCCCAACCTGGGATCGACGTCGATGTTGCGGGGGTTCCACTGCACCGGTTTGGCCCAGCCAAACCCTACCAACAGAATCAACAGCGCGCCGATCGGGTCGATATGGCGCAATGGGTTAAGTGTATAGCGCCCCTGCCGACGCGGGGTGGGGTCACCCAATTGCACTGCCATGAACGCGTGAGCGAATTCATGCACCGGCAACGCCAGCAGCAGGATGACGGCCACAGCCAGCAGCCGCGCCGGGTTGAGCAAAGGGCTGCCTTGGCCTAAGGTGACAAGCAACCCCATGACAACCAACGCTGCCAATATGCCAACAAAAACTTTCTGCCCCTGACTCAGGGTGTTCCAGCGATACCGCAAAGACCGAAACAAATTCTCTGTCCTTCACCAGTGCATGGCGTCTTGCCTCATCGCCCGAAAACAGCCTCCACCCTGGGCGATCTTCGTAAGCAGTATAGCTTCGTAGCAGTATAGCATGAAGTAGAACCGCTACAGAAACCGTCCGGTCAAATTTGGCGAGATGGCCGCTTCCAATGCACGACAGGCGCACGCTCAATGTTGCGAAACGGCCTCTTTTTTCTTTTGATTGGGTTTTGACGCAGCGCGTTGAAGTGTGCTATGATTTTTTATACTCGCAAGCGTAACAAAATCTATTCTTCGGTGAGTCTCGATGCCCGTCATCAAGCGATATCCCAATCGCAAGCTGTACGACACGGAAGCGAAACGCTATGTCACCCTGGATCAGATCGCCGAGATGATTCAGGCGCGCAAGGACGTGCTCGTCATCGACCATGAGACCGGCGAAGATCTAACCAATCTCACGCTTTCGCAAATTATCTTTGAACAGGAAAAGAAGGGGGCGGGGTTTCTGCAACGGTCGCTGCTTGCCAACTTGATTCGCGCCGGCGGCGACACGCTCGACCAAATGCGACGGGCGTTGACCGCTCCTCTTCACCTAGATAGCGGTGAAAAGAAAGAAAGCGCAGGCCAGGGAACGCTCGACGCCCTGCTCTTCCACCGCATCGATGAGCTGATGCAGGACATCCTCGCGACGCTCAATGTGCCGACGGCGCGCGACCTGCGCAAATTACAGGCGCAGCTGGATGAACTCAACGAAAAAATCAGCGCACTGCTCGCCGCCGAAGAAGGCAACAGCGCAAGCGACAAGCCGGTGGCCGGAGCCGACGCGTCAGAACAGCATGCATCGGATACAGAGCATGAAACGCAGTAAAGTTGCCCTTGTCCTGGCGGGCGGGGGCATCACCGGAGCCGTCTACGAAGTTGGCGCGTTGCGAGCAATTAACAATATCCTCAGAGACCTGACGGTCAATGATTTCGACACCTACGTAGGCACCAGCGCCGGCGCTCTCATCTGCGCCCTGATCGCCAACGGTTTTTCTCCAGAAGAGATCATTCAAACGCTGGACAATCGCCATCCGGAAATCGGGGGCGTCAACGTCAGAGACATCTTTCGGGGCGATGTTGCAGAATATCTGCGCAGCCTTCTCAACATTCCGCGAGCGCTCTGGCGTCTGGGCGCCGCTTCACTCAAGCATCCTCTGAACCTCGCATTGTCCGACATTATCTGGGAGCTGGCGCGCGTGCTCCCCGCCGGCCTCTACGACAGCGAGGCACTCGAGCGATATGTGCGGCGCATCCTGGAAATGCCGGGGCGCTGCAATCGTTTTGATTTTCTACAAAAAGAGCTCTTTATTGTGGCAACCGAGCTGGACACGGGCGCGCGCGCTGTCTTCGGCCAGGGCGGCAAGGGCATCGTTCCGATCAGTCGCGCCGTTGCCGCCAGCAGCGCCATTCCCGTGATCTATCGGCCGGTGCGCATCTTCGGCAAAGATTACGTCGATGGAGGTCTGCACGGCACGGCCAGCCTGGA
>JANWYX010000406.1 GCA_025055055.1 Caldilinea sp.
CCACGATGTCGTAGCTGATGACGAGAAAGTGCCTTCCTCTCATTTGGCCAGAAACGGTTGATACACCGGCGCAGCGCCGGTGGGATCCAGCGAGCGCGCAAACGCGTACGTCTGCAGGTGAAAGAGCCGACGATAGGTGACCTGCTCGCCGCTTTCAGGATGCTTAAAGCTCTGTATAAGGCGAGTCTCCAGTTCGCGGACAAACAGTCGCACTCCTTCCGGCGCAGAAGGATCGGGCGATCTTCGCTCTCACCGGACCGAAAGTGCTCTCCCTTGATCACGCCGTTGTTCAAACAGTGCAACACCACAGAATCCACGATCAGCGGACGAAATTCCTCCATCAGGTCGAGCGCCAGGCTCGGACGATTGTATTCCAGCCGATGCAGGAAACCAACGTAAGGGTCTAACCCAACGGTCAACACGGCGCCCAACACATTCTGCAACAACACAGTGTAGCCATAGCTCAAAAGGACGTTCACCGGGTCGGTGGGAGGGCGTCGCACGCGACCTTCAAAACGCCAGGGCGGCTGCAGCAGCGCTTTCCATACGCCGAAATAGATCGCCGTCCCTTGACCTTTCACACCCATAAAGCTGTTGTGCGTGGTCGTGCGCAGCGTGCGCCGTAGCTGATGTTCGACCCCGGCTACGGCCAGCTGCACGGTTTCCGATTTCAACTGCTGCGCCTGCCGCTCTAAAAACATTTTGATATTGTGCAATTTGCCGTAGACTATCTGCTGGGCGGTGAGCAACGCAAAACCGACATCCTGGCTGCACAACACCTGATTTGCGCGCAACGCGCCGTGCCCGCTCTCTGCTCCGACCAGGCGTCCGTAGAAACGTCCGTCTTCGCTCAGGAGGACGACCTCGACGCCCTCATCAAGCAACAGGCGCAACGCCTGCGTCGTCACCTGAACATTGCCGAAGAGCACGACCCGGCCGATCTGCAGCGTCGCCACCTGCGCCAGCGTCTCGCCGTCCTTGCTGACAATGATGCGGCGCCCTCCACGGTTGAGTTTCGCCCCCCTGTTCGATGACATAGAGTGGATTGCGCATCGAGATCACCTTGCAAAAAATGCTGTGATAGAAAAGAGAAGGGCATGCGCAGCATAGATTCACATCGTAGAGTGGGGAGAAGTGAAGCCGCCTCAACTGCACCCCAATTTTCCCCACAACTCTCCATCCGTAAGTTCATCGACGACGCTCTCTCTGCGCCCTCTACCTCCGCCGCACTTGCCCCATGCCTGTCACCGTCTGGCTGCCAACCCCGCTGTAAAAGGCGAAATCCGCCAGCATGTTCATGACACCCAACCAATAGCGGTCGCCTGCCAGGGCGCGGTAAGTGACGCGTCCTACGCCGCCGATGCGTTGCGCTCCATCCTTGGACGCCACGGGGAAACTTTCCAGTCGATAGCGGCTGATCGCCATCGCCTCCTCGCCATAGCGACGCATCTCCGGGCTGAGCGTCACCGGGCTGAAGGCGTTCCAGCGCTCGACCAGGCTGCCGAAGACCAGCCCCGGCAGCGGCACCGGCACGGTCATCTCCTTCGACTTGAAGGCGGTGGGCGAGGCAAACTCCAGCGTCACCTGGCGCTCGAGTTCTTCCAGACGCGTCAACTGCGTCGCCGCCAGCAGCTCGTAGCTCGTGCGCCCGCTCCACGGATGGCGCGCCGGGTCGCAGATGACCTCTTGCACGGTGACACGATGGTTTTCCAGATCCCACGTTTCCGGCGGCTCCTCGAGTAGAGCGCGCTAGGGTGGCACTCACTGCGGGGATCAGGCCGGTGACGCGCACCTGCACAAGTTTCTCCGGCTCCACGGTGACGCCTTTCGGCCCTCCGTACACACCGAGCAGGCCGGAGCAAGTCAACGGCTTCGGGCCGTCGGCGTCATGAATGCGCTGCGCCAGCTGTGGGGGTCAACTTCGCTCAGTCGGGCGAGCGTGGCGGCATAGTTGGCACGGCCCAGAAAGCCCGGCAGCGTCTTCACCGCAGGCGAAACCAGCGTCAGAACAATTGAGATCAACATAAAATACCTCGAACAGAAGATTCTACACAGCGAGGCGATGGTGTACGACGCTTGTTTTCAACCCCACCCCATTTCCATTCTCAACAGACGCCACGCATCACGAAACACGCACCCCGCTCACCGCTTGCGTCTGGCGGCATCCCGCATTGCCTGCAGGTCGAGAATCTCCGCCACTTCGTAGCGCCGGGGCAGGCTTTCCGCCACCGGCCGGATGCGCACGATGGGCGGAAAGCCGCCGATGCGACCGTGAAGCTCCGCCAGCAGCGCGGCGGCGATGAAGTTGAGAGAGGGCAACACAACCAAAATCGGCGCCGTCTGCCATTGCTCGGAAGTGAGACCTACTGCATCGAGCAGGCGCTCGACCTGGGGCGTGAAAGGCGCCTGCTCATCGAACTGCGTGGGAATCTCTCGCACCTCTGTGATGCGCGCCCCCGTCAGCGCCTCGATTTGGCTGCGCTGCGCCTCGTTCAGCGGATGAGAAAAATTGAGCACAATCATTCCGGTTGCTTCTTTCCATGAACTATGGATTCCAAACGAGATGAGGATAGAAAGCCGGTCGAACTCGGTGCGTGTTGCGTAGTGCGCGTTTCATGCGCTGCCTCTCTGCGCAACACGCAACGCTCAACACGGCAATGCTCCCAGCCGCCCATACAACGCCTTCGCCCTTTTCTCGACTTCATCGGCCGCAAGCGCGTGCTCGCGTTTGCCGGCGTGCATGAGGTCGTTGCGCAACTCGCCCAGCTCTCCATATAGTTGCACAACCTCTTCATCGGACGGCAGACCACCGAGGTCGGGTAGTGTTTCCGGTATAGTGGCAGGCGGAGCTTTCGATTGGCGCTTTTGCAGCTCCAGCCCCAGGGCGCGCTCGACCGGTTCGCGGGCGTTCTTTTTCAGCAGCCTGTCCTGCATTCCCAGCTGCGCCATTGTCCATGAGACCAGCCACTCGCGCGCCAACGCCACGGCCTGAAAGATCTGGTTGCGATCCAGATACCAGCCGATAAGCGTGCGTTCGGTCATCAGCGCGCGCAGCGGATCGGCTTTTTGCTCCTCTGCGCTGAGGGCAATCGGCGCAAAGCTTTTGAGCACATGGTCGCCCAACAGCGCGAACGGCTGCGCCAGCGCTGCACTGGTTTCCAGCGCCGCAGGCAACTGTTTGCAAAGGCGCTCGCTGGCGTCCATCGCCTCGGCGGGGCGCACCACGCGCAGTGCTTGCGATGCGCGCGTCAGGCTGCTCGCCGTCTTCCTTACCGGCGAGTCGTTCCATGTGGAAAGCGCAACCTTGCCGGCAGTGCGTGGGTCAGGCTTGATGCTCTGATGGCGGGCGTGGAGCAGCTGGGCCAGGTCGCGCGCGTCGCCGAAGCGCACGAAGCGATCGGCGCCCACCATCCAGTCGAAGAGTTCGACAAAGCGCGTCAGGTCGATCACGGGGGCGCGCTGCGGCTTCACCGATTGGTCGCGTGCCTCAAAATTGCCGTAAAGCACCGCCTCTAGCCGGATTTTCTTGACCACGCGCAGATAGGCGGCTGCCAGGAAGGATAGGAAGGGCAGCGAACGAAAGCCGTGAGTGATGTCGAAGACCACCCCCTCCTCCGGCTCCACGGCGTCGACGACCGCCTGGAAAATCTTCCACAACTCTGCGTCATTGCTCCCATCGGGGATGTCGACCGGCTGTACATCGGCGACGTTGTCCTCAACCAATTTTAGGAAGCGCTCCAGATGCATTTCTTTTGCTTTTTCCGTTACAAAGACGCGCATCGACAGATCGGGTATAAAGCGCGCCAGCGCCACGCCGAAGAAGGGCGCCACATGCTCCCGTCCGTCGGCAAGCACGTAGGCGGTATCATAGGCTTTGGCGGCGCCGAGGAAGGTGATGGCTTTCATGGTGCTTTACAAAACCTCACGGATTATTATTGACTTGATCGTGGTCGCCAACATGGCGCAGGCGCAGCATCTCGCCCTCGGCGACGAACTGACGCGACGCCCTTGTGTCAGGCGAAAGTGGCCGATAGGGCGACCGTCGGCGGACCTGCGGCTCCGATAATCTTCATACAGACGATCTCATCCGCATAGAACATGCCGGCAATCCTGCACATTTGCAATCCCTGGCAGCGCAAAAAGGTCTCCAACATCTGCGCAGCCTTGCGCCCCGATGCCGTATCCGTGGGCGACGAGCCCATGCACATCGTTGCGGGCGCACTGAAGTTGGTCTTCATACAGGCCGAAGAGTCCGTTCAATTCAGCACTCAACCGGCGCTTCGCCTTGACCGTCCCTGCAGCCAGAGTTTGCTCTGCGCGCGCAACCGGTTCGGCAAGGAACGCCTCCAGGTCAGACGACAACTCCGTTGCGTTTGCATGACGATTCAGCCTCTGCCCCCTCCTTCTTCCCGTTCTTGGGGCGACAGGGAGTTTAGAAACAGGCTGATGCCCACTGTAGTCAGCGCCAATTGTCGTTGTCTTGTCATGGCGCATCGCTCCTTCGTCACCTTAAGACGCACACACCATCCCCGTAGACGCCGCTCGCAGCGGCGTGGTCAGATCGAGCGTCGTCGTTGCGACCGTAGGCTGGCATTCGGTCCACTGCAGCTAGCGCGCCCGCCGCAGGTCGTCGCCTAGATTCTCGAACGCACGACAGGCGGGACACTTGCGCACCGGCTCGACGTCTGTGCCTATGCGCTCCGCTTTGATGTCGGGATGCTCCAGCCCGCAGACTTGACACTGGTGCTCCTCGTTGCCGCTGTGGTCTAAGGGAGCAAAAAGCGGGGCCAACTCTGTAGGCTCCAGCTCGCCGAAGCGGCGCAGCTTGACCTGCTGAAGACGCTCATGCAGGCGCCCCCATGCGTTGCCGATCCTGCCGTCGAAAAAGTCCTTTCCCTGCAGCGGCATCCCTGCCAGCGCCACATAGAGCGCGCCGCGGTGGTGCTGAAGCAGCACGCGGCTGATTTCGCCTTGAATCGACGACAGGGTAGGTAGATCGCCCGGCTGCCCCAACAAGTAGAAGTTGCCGCCGCCGACATAGATCAAGTTTGTAATGGGTAGATCGAGCCGACGCAGCACGTAGCGGGCGACGGCCTCGGTGAGCAGTTGCAGATAGAAAGAGCGCCCGCGCAGGGAGGGCGTTGCTCCGCGCGCAGTGATGGTGTAGATGAAGTCCTGCACGCCGCTGACGTCGCCGCCGATGAGCAGGGCGACTTCAAGCTGGCTCTTGTCGCTCTCGCTATCCAGTTGTTTCAACCACACCTCGTCAACGTCGGGACGGTCGAGCACGGCGGCCAGCGCGGCAGTCATGCGGCTGTGGTCGTAGAGGCTGATATCGGGCAGGCTCCCGTAATAGGCCGATGGGACGCACCACAGGTAGCGCTGCAGCAAAAGCAGCATGCTTTCCAGGTAAGTGGGCAGATCGCCTGCGTGCGCATGGGCGTCGCGCAGCGTCTCCGCCTCCTGTCGAAACGCATTCCACAAGGCCTCGTAGCTGCGCCACACTTCGGCCGCGGATAGCGCATCGCCCGGAAAGATTGCCGTTTTTTCCAGCCGTAGCGGTTGCAGGGGCAGATAGCGGCGTCGATCTGCAGGCAGCGTCTGACCGTCGGCCTCGAGCCGACAGAAGATCGAGAGCAGTTGTCGGGGATGCTCGACGCGCGGCTGGTCGTCCTGCAGGCCGTCGTTGCGCTCGGCGGCAGAGAGATGGTCCGCCAGTTGCACAATGCGGTTGCGGCGGCTCTGCGGCCTATGATGATAGCCGACCGGCCCTAACACCTCCTTGCGCCACTGCGCGGGCAGCAGCTCCTCAACGAACGTGGCGCTGAGCATGGCGTGCTTGTAGCCAAAGTCGCCCTGCGCCGTGCGCTCCCAGGAGTAACGGCCGGCGACCGACGCGCGCAGCATCAGCTTGCCGATTTCGTGCAACAGACCGGCCAGTGCGATCGTCTCATGGCTCATCGATTGTTCCTTCCATCAAAGCTGGCCTGCACCGATCCCTCGGGGGAGCGAGGCAGGGGATGTCGGATGGTTGAAAGAATTTTGTCAATCCGATGCAGTTGCAATACTCTCGTGTGGTTCTTTGACCACCGGATCACAAAGACGTGAAGTCCATCGCTTCAGCGCTGCGCTGATTAAGTCAAAGGGCGCGCTGCCCTGAGCTCCGTCTCGAACGCTGCTGCTTCCGCCTCGGTGAAGCGAGGGAGCATCCGCAGTGTTTTCTCCAGTTCGCCCAGTGTGCAGCCGACGGGTAGCGGCCGTAGCTCTGCAACCGGCCTGCCTCGCTGCAACAGAATAAATCGCTGTCGCCGATCGACGACGCGTTCGAGATGCTTGGAAACGTTGCGTCTGAATTCTGTTACGGACAGATGGATTGCAGTCATAGCGTCACTCCTTGCGGTGAATTCTCAGTGCGACAGCCGGCTTCGCACTCCCTACACCAGGCGCTGCCGGCTATATGGCGGTAACACAAAGTAATCAAAATTTTTCTGTTTGAGTTTCTTTTCTGGCAAGTTTATATTGTCAAACATGGATAACAATGCAACAAACCATCAGAGACCTCATGATAGAGAGTGCGAAGCGATTCCGAACTTCGCAGCGAGCTGCTAGGGATAAGTGACGCCGATCATGCTTCTGTTATTGCAGAGTTGGGCGCCGCTTACCTCGTCGCCTCTTTGCAAGAACTCACCGAGTATCTGGATTTCAGCGATCCGGATGCGATTCGGTTGCGCGGTCACCGCATCTGGATTGAAGACGCTTTAGAGAATATGTTTATGGCAGCGTGAACGCTGAGCAACTTGCCACGCGCTTTCCGCCCCTGACGTAGGCCGACATCTAATAAGCTGTGTTGTATCTTCATCAGGTCAGCCTGGA
>JANWYX010000428.1 GCA_025055055.1 Caldilinea sp.
TGATAGACCTTGTCGGTTACGAGGCTGCCCAGCACGTGATCGATTTTTGTTTTATCGCCAATCCCTATTATCCGACGCCGGCGATGATCGATGCGCTGGCGCAGGCGCTGCCGCGGTTGATTAAACACTACCCTTCCAGCAACCCATTGGTCGGCGCCCGCCACTTGGCAGCCGTCCTGCACGTGGATGCCGAACGCCTGGTCATCGGCAACGGCGCCACCGAGCTGATCACCGAGCTTTGTCACCGGCTAGTTCCTTCTATCGGCGTGCCGATCCCGACCTTTGGGGAATACTTGGACAAAATTGAGCCAATGCGTCGACGCCTCTATCCGCTCCAAGCCGCAGACAACTATCAACTTGACCTGACTGCCTATTTGGACTGGCTGCGCAGGGAAGCGTTGCAGGCGGCACTGGTAATCAATCCACACAATCCCACCGGACAACTTTTTCCGCTCGATGCAATGCAGGCGTTTCTGGAGGCGGCGCGTTGGCTCGATCTCGTCATCGTGGACGAGTCATTCATCGATTTTGCGGGCGAAGAAATCCCCTCGCTTCTTCATGCGGCGGAGCGTTATCCCAACCTTGTGATCGTGCGCAGCATGAGCAAACATTGCGGCGTTCCCGGCTTGCGCCTGGGCTATTGCTACAGCGCCAATTCGCGCATCCTCGACGTTTTACGCAGGTCGCTGCCGACGTGGAATCTGAACACGTTGGCGGAGTTCTTCCTGAGTTTGCTGCCCGCCACCGACGCCGATTATCACGCCTCACGACTGCGCGTGATCGAAGACGTGCGCTGGCTCCACGCTGCGCTGTCGCAGATCAAAGGAATTACGGTCTATCCGACCGGCGCCAACTTCGTCTGTTTTCGCATCGACAGCGGGATGACGGCGCGCCAGCTTCAACGCCGCCTGCTGGTTGACCATGCTATGTACGTGCGCGACTGCTCCAACAAGGTCGGCATGGATTTGTTTCACATCCGCGTCGCAACACAGGGCAGAGAAAATGATCGTAGGCTGGTCGAAGCCTTGCCGCAGGCGCTGTTCGCTCCGCCGGTCGATAAGGAGGAGCCATGCCAACGCTGATGCAGCGTAAGTGGTTTTGCCCGCTCGTTTATTTTTTGCTGGTCGTCATCGCTTTCCTCCCTCTATTCACTGAGCAACCCTACGATCCTCGCAACACCGGGGACGTGATCTCCAGCATTCTGCTGGTCTCCGCCCAACCTTATGCATCGTGGGGATGGGTCTTTCACATCGCCACGCTGGCGGTGATTGCGCTGGCGGCGTGGCGCCCCGCTTTTGGAGGTCGCGTCGTCGCCGCATACTTTGGCCTCAACTATCTGGTCGTTGCTGCGGTGCAGACCCACGGCGTGACGGAGGAGTACGGTTTTGCCGTGCACACCGGAGCGTTGGTTGCCTCCATCCTGCTAGGGGTGATCTGGCTATCGGTGGCCTGGCGCAACCGCCTGCATCTTTCATTCCGAGACGCACCTCGCTGGCGTTGGCTGCTCTTGCCCTTCGCATTGCTCGTCTTCTGGGCGCCTGTGACAATCGAAACCAAGCGCATCGTCCCCAACTTTGACCCTCTGCTCTTGCTGACCTCGCCCGACTATGGCTTCGCCTATTGTTTCGTCACTCCTGTCTTTTTGTTCCTTTTGATCTTGGCCTATCCTCACGTGGACGAGTTTGCATTTCGGGTGACTGCGTTCAACGGACTGCTGTATGGATTGTTCAACCTGAGCCACTGGAGCGACCCAGACCGCATCTGGATGGGAGTCATGCATCTGCCTCTGCTCGTGATGGCGGGAACGGCGCTGCTGATGACCCATCGCCTCCCTGCGCACGGGCAGTCGCAGGATGTTCGGCGCACTCATCCGGCCTAGGCTTGCGGCGCCACCTTTGCACAGCGCAGGCATAAAATAGATGGGAGGATAGCTGCAAAAGCGTAATCAAGACCGATATTCTGAAGTTCTCAGAGAAAGCGAGGCAACATGACCACCGCCATTTCAATCTCCGAACCCACTGTTGCACCCGTGCGCCCCGTTGAACGCATCCAAATCATCGACATCCTGCGCGGCTTTGCGCTCTTCGGCATTTTGTTGGTCAACATGGCCATCTTCAGCCATCCGTTTCAGTCGCTCGTCTTCCCAACGCCGCCGGACATTCCGTGGCATGACCGCATCGCCATCTGGCTGATTCGCTTGCTGGGGGAAGGGAAATTTTATTCGTTATTTTCGCTGCTCTTTGGCTTGGGCATGGTCTTGCAGATGGAGCGCATCGAGAGCCGCGGGCGCCGCTTTGTTCCCCTCTATGCGCGCCGCCTGTTCGTTTTGCTACTGATCGGCGTGGTGCATGCCTTTCTCATCTGGGCCGGCGACATCTTAATCTTCTACGCATTGTTAGGCTTTCCGCTTTTGCTCTTTCGCAAGGCAAAGCCACGCACGTTACTGATCTGGACGACGATTCTCATCGTCATTCCGCTCCTTTTCATGGCATTCATGACCGCTCTGGTTCTCTTGGGAAAAACCGTTCCCGAGGCTGCGCAGCAGATCGAACAAGGCATCGCCATAGCGGAGGCCGGCTACCGGGCCGACCTCGCCCGTGCGGAGCAGGTGTACGCAACCGGCAATTTTTGGGAAATCACCGGTCAGCGCGTGTACGACTACATGAGCATGGGGCTGACCTCCTTCTTCGTCCTCGGTTTCAACATTCTGGCCATGTTCCTGCTCGGCGCATATTTTGCCAAACGCCACATTTTCGACGACATCCAAGCGCATCGTCCCCTCTTTCGTCAATTGTTGATCTGGGGTGGCGTCATCGGGCTGATCGGAAACGCCATCTACGCCACGCTGATCATGGATCTTCCGCGCTACAACGTGACGCCCGAACTGCTGATTGCCACTGTAGCGCAGGGCGTCGGCGCGCCGCTGCTCATGCTGGCCTACGTCTCGGCGATCTGTCTGCTGGCGCCACTTCCAACTTGGGGCAGACGACTGCAGATGCTGGCGCCGATGGGACGGATGGCCCTGTCCAACTATCTCCTGCAGTCGATCGTCTGCACGTTGATTTTCTATAGCTATGGCCTCGGGCTGTTCGGCAAGGTCGGCGCAGCCTGGGGGATCGCTCTGACTGTTGTGATTTACCTGTTGCAAATTCCGCTCAGCCACTGGTGGATGAGTCGCTTCCTCTACGGCCCGGCGGAATGGCTTTGGCGCTCGCTGACGTACGGAAAGATGCAACCGATGCGACTCAAAAACAACTCTGCATATTAATCTAGGAGTTGTGCAGTCAGGTGAAGTTTTCTCGCAAAGTACAATCTTTTAGGAAGTTTGATGAAATGTAACAAAAGATGTTGGCAACCCGGAAGTACGGCTCGTAGCTATGTTTGCTCGATTTCCTCAAAACCTTGCAGTCCACCGAAGAGACGGCCGGAGCCGCGCCTACCGCTCTAGCCGCTTTGTGCTCAATCTGCTCTCTTTTTGGTTAGGTTCAACAGGACGCCTTCAGTATGAAACTACACATTGCCCTCATCGTTCTCTACAGTCTCCTTGCGTTGTGTGCATGCAGTCCGATTTCCGCTCCGGCCGCTACCTCGGCGGAACCACTCACGATTCCCAGAGCGGTGGTGAAAGAGTTCTTGGTGGAGCCGCTGCGCAGCATCCTCCTCGCCGAAGCGATCGACGGGATAACCCGAGTGTGGCTAGACGAGTCCGGCAGCGACGGGCATTTCGAGAACAAAACGCAGACTTACAGCGTGAATGGTTGTCCACTGGCCGGCTCCCCGCTGCAGGCAGGAGACGCAATCAAAGTGATCGGTCGCCTCGATGAGACGTCCGGCCGATTGATTGCCGAAACGATCTGGATGCTCAACATCCACATCGAAGACGCCTGCACAGGCCCGCCTGCTGAATAGTTGCAAGCCGACAATCTGGGCCGGGGCTGACCTATCTGCTGAGCTGGTGCATCTTCTTGTCGCTGGCTTTGCAGCGGCATGGCGTAGTGAGCGGCGTCCCCGCCTGGCTCCATCTGGCCGGCGCCTATGGCCCCTTTCTGGCCGCCTTCATCGTCACGGCACAGACGGCAGGGCAGGAGGGTGTACGCGAGCTGATGAGCCGCCTGATGCGCTGGCGCATCGGGTTGGGATGGCTGGCGGCGGCGTTCAGCCCGGTGGCTGTCTTTGGCGTGGTTGCCCTGGTCATGCGCATCATTTCGGGAACCTGGCAGGCGGCGGGCGGTTTCGGGCAGGTGGCGGAGCTGCCGGAACTGGACTGGCTGACCGGGTGGTTGGTCTGGATTCTCACCTTCGGCCTAGGCGAGGAGACCGGCTGGCGCGGCTTTGCCCTGCTGCGCTTGCAGGCTCGCTACAGCGCGCGCAACGCTTCGCTCATCTTGGGGCTACTGTGGGCAGGCTGGCATGCGCCGGCTTTCTTTTACAACTACGAACTCTCGCTCTTTTCCGTGCCGGCCTTCGTGGTCGGCATCGTGGCCGGGGCAATGGTGCTGACCTGGCTCTACAATAGCACCGGCGGCAGCGTGCTGGCGACTGCCCTGTGGCATGGCTCGTACAACGCGGTTGTGGCCGGCGGTGAGGCGATGGTCTCGGCAATTGTCACGGCAGCGGTCATTCTGGCCTTCGTGCTCATGTTGCGTCGCCATGGGCCCAAGACGTTGTCGTCGCGGCCGAGACATTTTTTGGCTGATTAATTTGGCAATGTTATTGGGTCATTGGGAGGGATTGACGCCGTACAAAAAAGATTCTCGGCTTTATCCCTACTTCTTTCCTTGATTTATGTTTGGTCCATCGACCCGCTTTTTCTCAAGCCCGATGCAAACGGCGCTGCTCTCGTATGGATTGGTGCTCATCAGTGTTGCTTGAACCGCTCAGCTTAGCCGGGCAAGCGCCGGTCCGTGTGATTGTGGCATCTGCTTTCGCCGGGAGGCGTGCTAAATATAGCTACACTTTGGCTGAGATTCGCTTTAAATTTTCGCCTGCGCCAGCGCTTCGGCCTGAATGGCGAACAACTGCCGGATGCCATGCTCGGCAAGCAACAGCATGGCGTTGAGCGCGCCGCGGCTGAAAGGCTCGCCTTCCGCCGTGCCCTGAATCTCGATAAAGCGGCCATCAGAGGTCATGACCACATTCATGTCCACATCCGCCTTCTGATCCATCGAATAGTTAAGGTCGAGCACAGCTTTCCCGTTGATGACGCCAACACTGACGGCCGCCACCGCCCGCACCAATGCACCCGGTGGAATGACCTTGCGCTTTTCTAGCCGCTTGATCGCCAACGCCAACGCCACGTAGCCACCTGTGATGGAGGCGGTGCGCGTGCCTCCATCCGCCTGAAGCACATCGCAATCCACCACAATCTGCCGTTCCCCCAGTTTGCTGAGGTCAACCGCCGCCCGCAGACTGCGGGCAATCATGCGTTGAATTTCCTGCGTGCGCCCTTTGGGATACTGAATCTCGCGCTGGTTGCGCTGTTCGGTGGCGCGCGGCAGCATGGCGTACTCCGCCGTCACCCACCCCTGCTTTGGACGATCGTTCGTCATCCAGCGCGGCACCGTCTCCTCGACGCTGGCGTTGCAAAGCACGCGCGTGTTGCCCATGCTGATCAAAACCGAGCCTTCAGGATAGATGACGTAATCCAATTCCAGTTTCACCGGGCGCAGTTGGTCAAGTGCACGCGTTATGGTCAAGGACGCTTCCCTCCTACACAATGGAGCAAAATCTGAGGCCTTTGTCTTCTGCAAACAATTCCTCTGTAAATAAAATGACCCTTCCGCCCGGAAGGGTCGCCGTGTGGACCTAAAGGGACTTGAACCCTTGACCTCTACAATGCCATTGTAGCGCTCTCCCAACTGAGCTATAGGCCCGCGTGTTACATTTCTATTATAAGCCCTGTGCTTTCAATCTCAAAAAATTGAAAGCCCATTGTCGACTGTGTGGACCAGAGGGGACTTGAACCCCTGACCTCTACAGTGCGATTGTAGCGCTCTCCCAACTGAGCTACTGGCCCAAGAGGTCTTCAACATTTTTAGTATAGCAAACGCCGTAGACCCGGTCAAATTTTTTGTGAATCGTTCGACTTCTTTTTCGCCACGAGCACACCGACTTCGGCGCCGGCCACCATGCTCGGCCGCAGATCGACGGCAAAACCCGCCGAAGCAAACGCCTCCATCCATGCAGCCGTCAACGACGAAGACGGCGCCGCATAGAGCAGCGGAAGGTTGATCCTGCGTCCGGCCAGAATGGGTGTCACCCACAGGCCAACTACAACAAGTACACCCTCCCTGTCTAGGATGCGCGCACACTCGCCTAGCGTCGTCGCCTCCAGCAAAAATGAGGCGGGAAAGGTGGCGAACAGCGCGCCAAAGCATCCATCCGCAAAGGGCATGGCCTTTGCCGTGGCTTGCACGCGCGGCGCCTCAAGCTTCTCTTTCAACGCCTTGGTGCTTGCAACGGCGTGCATCTGCGATGAAAATTCCAGCCCGATCACAGGCATTCCGAGCCGCCGCGCGGCGAGCAACAAATCACCCGTGCCGAAACCGATCTCCAGCATGGGGAGGTCGGTGGGCTTTTTGTGTGCTTCCAGCTCGCTAAGCGCCACCTTGCGCCAGGCGTCCCAGCAGCCCAGGCTGACAACACGGCTGACCAAATCGTATTGCCACGCCAGCTCATGATAAAGTCGCTCGCACGCCCACTCATATCCGCGACGCAGACATTGCTCGATTTTATGGCATGTATAAAAACTTACACATATTTGCATAAAAAATTTCCGAGGAAGATGAAAAATTGTAAGCAAAGAAATATTTACAATGCGTAGATCGACTGTTATTGTACATATTAATTGTCGACTCAACGAGTGAACACGCCGTTGGGTGGATACGTGCCTGTCTCCGAATGGGCGACATCTAGATCGCAGCGCTTCATCACGATTACAATCTAGAAAAAGGAGTCACAATGAGAAGGACGATTCTCAACCTGCTGCTGTTGTCGGCGCTGGTGTTGAGCATGGTCACCCCCGTGTTTGCTCAAGACCAGACGCCGGACGCACCTGATAATCTTTTTTCAAATCGCGTCTATCTGCCGGCGGTGTCAAGTTCAGGAGGAGCGCAGGCCAGCGATGAAGATGAGGACCTTTCTCCTCCGGTCACAGTCGTGGAGGTGGATGCAGCGAGCATCGGCGGGGTGACGGCGAGTGCACGACCAACGCGGCCGCTGCCCGCTTGGGTGGCCGCCGCCAAACTCGACGCACCGGTGGAACTCCCCGATTTCAACCAGCTCAAGCTCAGCACGGCGCTGGCGACCGAAGGGGCGCAGGACGTCATTATCCGCTTGAGCCAGCCGTCGGTCAGCGAAATGATTGCGGCCGCCGCCGTGCGAGGCGCCGCCGTCTCCTCCGCCGAGCAGATGGTGCAGGCTTCGGCGATCGATCAACAACAGACGAGCGTTGTGGCCGAGCTGCAACAGCTCGATCCGAACGCCGTGGTGTGGGGAACGACGCGCGTGGCCCTCAACGCTGTGCTCGCCAACACAACCTATGATGTCCTGAAAGAATTGGCGAAAAATCCGGCGGTGGTGGCGGTGCGCCCGGTCAAAAATTACGAACGGGACCTCAGCGAGACCGTTCCTTACATCGGCGCCGGCATTGTCCAAAAGACGTTCGGCTATGACGGATCTGGCGTCAAGGTGGCAGTGCTCGACAGCGGCATCGACTACACGCACGCCAAACTGGGCGGCGCCGGCACGCTGGAAGCCTACCGGGCCGCCTACGGCGTCGACCCTAGCGACCCGGCCAATACGCAGCGCAACGGCCTCTTCCCCACAGACAAGGTGGTGGAAGGCTTTGACTTTGTCGGCGAGGCCTGGCCGGACGGCCCACTTGCGCCGGACGACGACCCGATCGACTTCGACGGCCACGGCACGCATGTCGCCGACATCATTGCCGGCTTGCCTATGCCGGATCCAAGCCGGGCGCGCGTGCGCGTGGTGCACGCCTCGCCCGACGCGCCGAATGTCGACGTGCTTCTCAACGACAACTTGGCCTTCGCCGACGTTGCTTTCCGGGAGATCACCGGTTATGCGACGCTGCCGCCCGGCAACTACAACGTAAAGGTTGTGCTGGCCGGCGCCACGACTCCGGTGGTGATCGAGGCCGATCTCACGCTCCAGGCCGGCAAAGAATATACAGTGATTGCAAAAGATGTGTTGGCCTCGATCGGCGCATTGGTGCTGGTCGATGACAACAGCGCACCCGCTGCGGGCAACGCGCATGTGCGCTTCGTCCATCTCTCGCCCGATGCACCTGCGGTCGACATTGCCGTAACAGGCGGCCCGGTGCTCTTCTCCAACGTGACGTTCGGCCAGGTCGGTGGGTACACGCCGGTTCCCGCCGGAACCTACAACCTGGAAGTGCGGTTGGCCGGCACGACCACCGTCGTGCTGTCGCTGCCCGGCGTGCGATTGCTCGCCGGACGCGTCTACACCGCATATGCCTTCGGTCTGGCCGGCGACGGCAGCCTAACGGCCGGCTTCAGCGTTGACAACAGCGACCAAGGCGGCGTCGGCGTGGCGCCGGGCGCATCGCTATATGCGGTCAAGGTTTGTTCATCGATTTCACCTGCCTGCAGCGGCGTGGCGCTGATCCAGGCGATGGACTACGTTCTCGATCCGAACGGCGACGGCGACACCGGCGATCGCGTCGACATCGTGAACATGTCGCTCGGCTCGCTCTACGGTCAGTCCTTCGACGACGATCTGTCGCAGGCGGTCGAACATGCCTCGGCGCTCGGCGTCCTCACTGTCGCTTCGGCGGGTAACTCGGCGGACAAGCCATACGTCACCGGCACGCCGGCGGCTGCGCCTAGTGCGCTCTCGGTGGCGCAGACCAACGTGCCTTCCGGTTTCCTACCCTTCCTCCAGGTGTTGCAACCGGCGAGCATCGCCGGCAACTATCAGGTGGTCTTCCAGCCCTGGTCGGCGCCGTTGACCTCCGTTATCCAGGCCCCATTGCAATACGGCAACGGCGCCGGCGGCAATCTGCTCGGCTGCGATCCTTTCCCCACCGGCTCCCTGGCCGGTAGAGTCGTGCTCGTCGATCGCGGCGTTTGTGCATTCAGCATCAAGATCAGCAACATCGCTGCGGGCGGCGGCCTCGCCGGCATCATCGGCCTGGTGGCGCCGGGCGAGCCATTCGAGGGCGGCTTCGGCGGCGGCAGCCCGGACATCCCAGGCTTCATGATCAGCCAGGCGGACGCCAACCGCCTTAAGAGCGGGCTGGCTGCAGGCGTGGTGGTGCGCCTTGACCCAACCTTCGGTATCCCGCTGGTGCGGCACATGGTCGGCTCCTCCTCGCGTGGGCCGGCGATGAGCGACAACATCATCAAGCCGGAGATCGGCGCGCCCGGCGCTTCGGTCTCGGCGGTGGTCGGCACCGGCACGGGCGTGGAGCCTTTCGGCGGTACCTCCGGCGCTGCGCCGATGGTCGCCGGTGCGGCAGCGCTGCTAAAACAGGCCTATCCGCATCGCACTATCTATGAGATCAAAGCTGCGTTGGTCAGCACGGCGGAGACCAACATCCGCAATCGGCCGGCGTTTGGTGGCGGCCCGCTGGCGCCGATCACCCGCATCGGCGGCGGTGAGGTGCGCGTCGACCGCGCGCTGGTCAGTCCGCTGGTGGCCTACGATGCGGAGACGGGCGCACCCACGCTCTCCTTTGCCTTCCATGAGGTTAGCCAGACCAAGCTGCGCCTCTCGAAGTGGGTGGCAGTGCGCAACTACAGCCTGAAGAACATGAAGCTGCGCGTCTCTGCAGACTTCCGCTTCGCCGACGACGCAGCCAACGGCGCCGTCACAGTCCGCGTGCCGCGCACGGTCGACGTCCGCGCCAATGACTGGGGCTACTTTGAGGTCAAGCTCGAGATTGACGGCGCCAAACTGCGCAACTGGAACCTCAACTCCGGCGCGCTCGGCGCCAGCGGCGACGCCTTGACGGTCATGGAGTACGACGGCTACATTTACATGACCGACACTACCGACGGCGCCAACCGCATCCAAATCCCATGGCAGGTGCTGCCGCGCAAGGCTGCCGATGTCACGCTGCGCCACCTGAAGCGTGCAGACGTGCAGGTGCGCAACCGCGGGGTGGCGACGGCGACGGTGGAAAGCTATTCGCTGATCGGCGCCAACTACAATCTGCCCAGAGGCGGCCCCGGCGAGCAGAACCCGACGCCGGACTTCCACTACCTCGGCTACGCCACCTATCCGGTGCCGGCCGGCTTCTGCAGTGCCAATCCGTCCTTCATCCTGGCCTTCGCCGTCAACACTTGGGAACGCCAGACGCATGCCAACGCGCCGCTGAGCGTCGAGATCTTCCTCGACACCAACCGAGATGGACAGGACGACTATCTGGTGCTCAACCGCGACCTGACGCTCAACAACCTGACCGACGGTCGCAACGTCACCTGGGTGGCCAATCTGCGCACAGGTGCGGCGAACGCCTTCTTCTTCACCGATCACTACACCAACAGCGGCAATACGGTGCTCTTGCTCTGCGGCGAACAGATCGGCATGAACGCAAACAACTTCTTCCAGCCGATGGATCTCGACGCCTACGCGCGCGACATCTACTTCACGGGCAACGTGACGGATAAGATTGAGGACGTCACCATTGCGCCGCTGGGCGAGCGCTATTTGGGCGTCTTCCAGAACGGCGGTGTCGGCTTCAGCGAGATCGGCTTCCGCCAGAACGACGTGTTGACGGTCGTAGACACCGGCTTGCGCACCAACAACACCGAATTCGGGCTGTTGCTGCTCTATCGGCCGGGCGCGCCGGTAAACGCCGAGGCAGGCGTCGTGATCGTGCGGTGACAACCGTAGGCTGCTCTACAAGAAGGTTCGTTAGAGATGAGGCGGAGGGAAGCCGGGCTTCCCTCCGCCCTTTTCGTTTATGGGTTTGGTGAACGCAAAGCCTCTAAAAGATGGTATTCCTTAAGAAAACTGTGCTCAGCCGCGTGACCGCTGACTCCTCATTGAATCGCCGTGATGCACGCCGAAAATAACGGCCTGAACTTCCTCACGTCCTCAAGGGCCGCCGATAAAGGGCTACCGATCGGGCGTCATCTCCGACGCTCGACCCGCTCCGGGAGGCAAGGGATTCTCGCACAGCTTGAAAAATCCGCTGTGACTCGCCCGATAATCGAGTTGACGGTCGCCCGCCTGAACGATGACATGGTAGCCTTCCACAAGCGCCTGGGTGTACATCATGTCCGGCTCCGGGCAACCGAGTGAGCCATCCGACCAAACGACCGCTTCATCCTGCAACACGAGCAGGGCATCGCGTTCGAGGCCGGTGCGGCTAGCTGCGTCCGCCAGAATGGCCTCCAGCAGGTCGGCGGGCGCTTCGCCGGTGACGCCGCCGGAGAGCGCCGGATACTCCGCCAAGGGCGTCAGAAGCGGCGACGCCGGCGCTTCCAGCGGCGAAGACGGAGGCACTTCTTGCTCCACGGGCGTCTTCGGCTCCTCCGCCAGAGGAGAAGCACAGCCGGCGAGCAACAACAGTGCAGCGAAACCGATGAACAAAATGAACGAAGGATCTTTCATCATACGGGCTTTCATCCTGTAAGTTCCACCTTTTCGACATAACGTATATGAAAGTGTAACAGAAGGGTAGAGGTGTAAAAGCAGTAGGCCTTATCCCTCTCTACATGCTTATCCCTCTCTACATGATCGAAGCATGTTTCGTAAAGGAGACGGAAATGGGCCGGGAAACGTTCCGCAAGGAAGCGCCTTTTGGGAAGCTTGGAGTTTCCCGAAAGGTAAGATGGCGATGCAAACATCGATTTCAACGAACAAATTGTCAGCATGGATGGATTGAAACCTGAGGCGCCGATCGAATATAATCGGATGGTCTCCCTGTTTACTTGAACCTATCGTTCCCCATCGTAAGCGGTCAGTTCTAGGGCCGGCCGACAAAGACAAGCCGGCAAAGGAGGCGAGCTGCAAATTACCCAACGCATTCGTTCCCATCCATTCATCGAGCGTTCGCATCTACAGGTGTCAAAGGAGATAACCTCATGTCCCGCAAACCCAAATCTCTCCTCATCGGACTTCTCGTCATTGTGCTGCTGTTATCCAACCTTCTCCCTGCCTTGGCCCAGGATGTCCCTCCGCCCAATCCCAATGGAAGTCACCAGCTCTTCTTGCCGGCCGTCTCATCCGGTGGTCAGAGCGACGTCGAACAGACGCCCACGCCTGCAGGGCCGTTGGAACTCGACGCTGCACCGGCTGCCGACTCTGTTGAAACGGTAGAGAAAGCGGAAATCAGCGCCAGCGCGCAGTTGCCGCCCGATCGGTTCCGGCTGTCCAGTGTGATCGTCGTGATGGAGGAAGGCGCCGATCCTGCAGCTGCCGCAGCGCTCGGTCAAGGGCAAATCGTTCATCGCTACACCAAAATCTTCAACGGCGCTTCCATGGTGTTGCCCGAGGCCAATATCGGCCAGGTCGCCAACGCTCCAGGCGTGAAGGCGGTCTACCTGGACGAGCTTCGTCAGCTCGACACCTATCGCACGCCGGAATTTATCGGCGCAACAGCGGCATGGGCTGCGCTCGGTGGACAAAGCAACGCCGGCGAAGGCGTCATTGTCGGCATTCTGGATAGCGGCATCTGGCCGGAAAACCCGGCCTTTTCCGATCCCGATCCGAGTGGAAAGCCCTATCCAACGCCTCCCGGCGGCCCTTACCCCTGTGATTTCGGCAACACTGCCTGGAACCCGAACGACGCGCCCTTCACGTGCAACAACAAATTAATCGGCGCGTATAAATTCCTCGACACCTATCGCCTCGTACTCGGCCAAATGCCGTATGAATTCAACTCGGCGCGCGATGACGATGGTCACGGTACGCACACGGCGTCGACGGCGGCGGGCAACGGTGGCGTGCTCGTTTCACTCCTCGGCCGTGATCTGGGGTTGATCTCGGGCATTGCCCCGCGCGCCCACATCATCGCCTATAAAGTCTGTGGACAACAGGGCTGCTTCGTCAGCGATTCGGCGGCCGCCATCGAGCAGGCGATCCAGGACGGGGTCGATGTGCTCAACTTCTCCATCAGCGGCGGAGTCAATCCCTACACGGACGCAGTTTCTCAGGCGTTCTTGCAGGCCTACGCCAACGGCATCTTTGTCGCAGCCTCCGCCGGCAACAGCGGTCCGACCGCCAACACCGTGAACCATAGGGGGCCATGGATCACCACCGTGGCCGCCAGCACTTCCGACCGCAGCTTTCTCAGCACGGTCACCCTGTACGGCGCCGGAGGCGCAACGCTGACCCTGGTGGGCGCCAGCCTTACCTCCGGCGTCAGCACACCGGCGCCCGTCGTCATCAACAGCGCCGATCCGCTCTGCCAGACGGCGGCGGCGCCCGGCTCGTTCGCAGGCCGGATTGTCGTCTGCCGCCGCGGCGTCAACCCGCGCGTCGAAAAAAGCGCCAACGTGGCCGCCGGCGGCGCCGTCGGCATGTTGTTGTACAACCCGACGCCACAGGGCACGAACACCGACTTGCACTCAATTCCCACTGTCCATCTCGAGGCGGGAGAAGGCGCCCAGCTGCTCGACTTCCTCGCCAACAACACCGGCGTGACTGCCACCTTCACCGACGGCGCGCCGGGTGTAGTGCAGGGGGATGTGATGGCCGGATTCAGCTCGCGTGGCGGATCAGGACAGACGCTGGGCGTCAGCAAACCGGACATCACTGCGCCGGGCGTGAACATCCTGGCCGGCTACACCGCTCTGCAATATGGTGCATCCATGCCGCTTTTTAACTTCCTCAGCGGTACTTCGATGTCCAGCCCGCACATCGCCGGCGTTGCCGCGCTTCTCAAACATCTGCATCCGGACTGGACGCCGGGGCAGATCAAGTCGGCGATCATGACGACGGCCAAGGTCGCAGGCGTCGTCAAGGAAGATGGCGTCACCCCGATCAACGCCTTTGACGCTGGCTCGGGGCGCGTCGACGTCGCCGCCGCCATGAACCCCGGCCTCACCTTCGATGAGACGGCCGCCAACTATGTGACGCAACAAAACGCCCTGTGGAACGCCAACTACCCCAGCCTCTATCTGCCCAATATGCCGGGCAAGATCACGGTGCAGCGCACGGTGCGCAGCGTCGACCCCCGTCCTCGCACCTGGCGGGTCAACGTCTCCGCCCCGCCGGATGTCAGCATCACAGCTCCGAAGCAAATCCGCATCAACCCCGGCCAGTCGGTTACGTTCGACATCACGGTGGACGCCCGTTATGTGCCGCTAGGGCAGGTGCGTTTTGCCACCATAGAGTTCTTGCAGGAGAATCGGGTTCTGCGTTTCCCGGTCACGCTGGTGCGCGGTGAGCCTGCCGTCAACGTCTCCAAGCAGTGCGATCCCGCCGTCTTCCCCCGTGGCGCACGCACCACCTGCACAATTACGCTCCGCAACACCTCGTTCCAGACGGCAGCGGTCGACTTTTTCGATCACCTTCCGCCGCAACTGAGCCTCGATCCGCAAACCGTGGTGAACGCCAGCGTATGGGGCAACGGCGTCGTCTTTCAGGGCAATCTCGCCGGCGCTCAGCCGCCGATCGTGACCATCGCAGCGACCGGCGACTCACCGGCCGGCTATCTGCCGCTCTCCTTGTTCGGCGTAACCCCCATCGCCGGCGTAGGCGATGAGACGATCTCCAACTTCAACGTCCCGGCTTTCACCTTCGCCGGCAAGTCCTGGACGCGCGTTGGCCTCGTTAGCAACGGTTACATCGTGGTCGGCGGCGGCGCCGGCGCAGATGTGCAGTTTATCAACCAAAGGCTTCCGGACCCAACCAGGCCCAACAATGTGCTGGCGCCCTATTGGACCGACTTGAACCCCGCTGCGGGCGGCGCCATGCGCATCGCCATTCTCACGGACGGAGTCAGGCAATGGCTGGTCTCCGACTGGCAAAATGTGCGCGAATATGGTTCCGGTCGGCCCAATTCCTTCCAGGTCTGGATCAGGCTGGGAACCGTCGAAGACATCACTTTCACCTATGGCAACGTGAACGACGGCGATGGCGGATTCCTGACCGTGGGCGCCGAAAATGAATTCGGCAACAGCGGCCAGAACTATTACTACGACGGAGCAGGGGTGTTGCCCACCACAGGGACCGAGCTGCGTGTTCGCTCAACCCCGGGGACGCCCGGCGAAACGCGCGTCATCACCTTCCAGGCCGTCGGCGCAAAGAGAGGCACATGGAGCAACTGCGCTTTTCTGTGCAGCCCGGCAATCTTTCAAGGAGACAACATCGCCTGCTTCAACGGTGAGGTGACGCAGCGGTGAAACCCTGCCGATCCCGTCTCTGACACCGGATATTTCGAAGGCAAGAGAACGAGGTCAAAAGAACGAGACGATGTATACATCGTCTCGTTCTTTTATTAACAGCGGTGCACCACGGAAACGTGCAGTCTGATTCTGCGCAATTTCGATTCCCGGTTGACATCAACGACGGCCGACGTGAAAATCACGCACTGAAATCCTGAAAAAAACATATAGGAAAGCAAATCGGTTATGATATGATTTCGTTTGATTTTTTACTCCATCGAATTTTTTGCAACGTAAATGAGGTCAACTATGCAGTACGGTGAGATTCCCGGCGTAACCAAACCGGTCGCCCGTCTGATTCAGGGGACGGTGATGATCGGCTCCGACAAAATTGATTACAGCTTCCATCTGCTGGATGACATTCTGGCCTTGGGCGGCAACGCCTTTGACACGGCGCACGGCTACGGCAACGGCGACTGTGAGCGCACGCTGGGGCGCTGGGTCGAGGCGCGCGGGGTGCGCGATCGGGTCGTGATCATCACCAAAGGCGCACATCACAACCAGGACCGCGCCCGCGTGACGCCTTTTGACATCACCTCTGACCTGTTCGACTCGCTGGCGCGGTTGCGCACCGACTATATCGATCTCTATCTGCTTCACCGCGACGATCCGAGCGTTCCCGTCGGCCCGATCGTTGAAGTGCTGAATGAACATTTGGCTGCGGGGCGCATTCACGCCTTCGGAGGGTCAAACTGGAGCCATCGTAGACTGCAGGAGGCCAACGAATACGCAGCCGCGCACAACCTGACACCCTTCGCCGTCTCCAGCCCCCATTTCAGCCTGGCGATTCAATTCAAGGAGCCGTGGGCCAATTGCGTCACCCTGACCGGAGATGCCAACGCCGAGGCGCGCACGTTCTATGCGCAGACAAAGATGCCGGTGTTGGCTTGGTCCAGCCTGGCCGGCGGTTTTTTTAGCGGCCGTTTTCGCCCGGACAACCTCGACACTTTCACGGCGTATCTCGACCGGCTGTGCGTTCAGAGCTATTGCTATCCGGAAAACTTTGCACGCCTGGAGCGCGCCCGCCGGCTCGCCGAGCAGCACAACGCCATGTTGCCGCAGATCGCCATGGCATACGTCCTGGCGCAGCCCTTTCCGGTCTATCCGCTGGTGGGATGCGCCAACGGCGCCGAGTTCGCCGCCAACGTCGCCGCCCTGGACATCACGCT
>JANWYX010000438.1 GCA_025055055.1 Caldilinea sp.
GCGCGCTGGAGCAGCGCCTGGATGCCGGTGTCAGGGCGCATGGCGTTTTCCGGTGCGCTGGCGACGACAAAAGAAATGTGACCGGATGCCCGCACCGAATCGACAAAGGGGGCCTCTGCAACGGGAAAGAGCGGCGGAGGAGGCAACGTAAAGTCTGACGGCGGCGCGCCAAATTTCGGGTGCGTCGCTTCATAGGGGCGCAGATCGGCGAAGGTCGTCGGCCGCCAGTCCAAGTCAAAGAGCGTGCGCAGCGCTGCAACGACGCCGGAGGCATCGGTGAAGAGATAAAAGCCGCGACGACCGCCAAGCGGCGTCTCGGCCGGCTCCGGCATGGCGTTGAGCGTCAGATTTTCGGTCCCGACGAACACTCTGCTCTCGTCGGCTATCCCATACTTGGCGTGGAGATAACGATAACGACGCTTATAGCCTTTCGGCGCGCTGTCGGCGACCGCCATATAATAGACCTCGCCGCCGGCCTCGGCGATCTGGCGGACGCACCATTTTTGTAAGTTGGTGATGCCACCCGGCGGCGCGCCGTCAAGCATGATGCGCACGCGCACGCCGCGCTGTGCGGCCGCCGCCAAGGCAGCGGCAAGCGACGGATGCTCCAACGTATAAAGGCTGAGGTCGAGCGAACCGGTGGCGGACTCTAAAAAGCGGAGCATGGGTGCATACAACCCCTCCGGCCCGACGGCGACTTCCCAGGAGGCGTTGTCTACGCCGTGCCACGGCAACAATCCGTCCTCGTGGCTCCATCCGCCCCAACCCGGCTGATACACACGCCTTCCCCAGGCCAGATCCGTCAGATCGCCCGCCCAATCCGATGCAACGTCGTTGTCGATCGGCAACCCGCTCAGCGGGTCCACCTTGCGGCGCCACACCTGGCCGGCGGCGGTGGCCAGCCCGCGCGTGTAGGCGGTCGCCGGCGGGCCAAGCCATCCGTCCGCTGCCTGCGTGGAAGCGCCATACAGCATGGCGTCAACCATGCGTCGCCGCTCATCGAGGAGCGCAAGCACGCCGCCGTTGTTATTGAGCGTCAGCCCTGCGCTCAACAGCTCTGCCTCGTTGTCAGCAGAGCTCCAGGCGCATCTTGCTTCCTCGCCGAAGGAGAGACGAAAACTGTTCGTATTGGCCGTGCACCAGAGGCGTTCGCCCGGCCGGAGCTGCAGCGCGCTCGTCGATGCAAACGAAGCTTCCCGACCTCCTGTACGCAGCGACCATCCCGCCAACGGCTGTGCGCTCCCGCCGACGTTCCACAGCAAGATTGCCTCATCCGGCTCGTAGCTGACGGCGCTGTCGATGTAAGCGGCTGCAATCAGAACTTTGGCAGGCGGCGGACCCATCACCGCCGGCAGGTAAAGGGTGGCGCCATCCGGCGGCGAAGCTGTCTGCGCCAGCGCAATAGAAGCGCTAAGGCCCACCACCAGCAGGTTGAGCAGGTGCAGGCATCTCAAGAGATGAACGAGTGTATTCATCGCATGCATCCTGGAATCGATCGGAGAGGTTGAAACTGTTGCGAAGATAGCATACGCTGAGGGCGGCGTCGGCGAGATCGGTCGTTTGTCGAGTTGTTTGCGCGGCAAGGGCGCAACGGCGCCGTTCGCACCCGATAAAAGGGGTTGCGCAGTTGAAGGTGGCGCTAAACAGAGGAGATCGAGTCAACAGACGGCTAACGCCGCAATGCGACATCCAGTTGATAAGGGTCGCCTGCGTCCGCCGGGAAAGTATAGCCGTCGACGATCAGGGGCTGATAGTCCTCATGCACCACGACCAGCGCATAGCTTGCACCCGGCGTCACCCTGGCGTTCAACTGATAGGCGCCCTTGCGCCCGCTGGTTCCTGTGGCATAAATTAAACCGGCGTCGAAACCGGTGTCAATCCATTCCTGTGCGCGAACGTCGGGTTTGAGCAACACGACCAGCGCGCCGACCACAGGCAGTCGGCTGTTGTTGATATCGCGCACGACGCCGACAACGCTGACGGTCCGACCGCTGCGCTCCGGGGTGCGCGCGGCGATCGTGAAGTCCCCGCGCTGCGCCAGCCGCTCGCCGATGTAGAGCTCCAGCGCATAGCGGCCCACGGGCAATCCATCTGGATGCGTCAGGCTCACCCAAGTTTTGCGCACATCGCTTGCGCTCCAGACGTCCTTTTCAGACAATACTTCGTCTCCCTCGTAGAGCCAGCGCGTGCGCCAGAGCACGCCTTTGCGCATGTTTTCGACCGAGAAGATGGCGTACACGGTCTTGACGTCAACGAAAGAGTCGCCGGGCTGGACCGGCTCCAGATCGTCGGTGACGCCGGCGGCGAAGGTGATGACTCCAAACGAGGCGTCGGCGGCGCCGGTCGAGCGCGCGCCGACCGTAACCGAGGCAGCATGTAGCAAAACGCCATCGAGCAGCATCTCCACAGTGTACACACCATCGGGCAGCCCCTCGGTGCTGTACAGATGCAGCCAGCTCGTCCCGCTGGCGCCTTCCTGCCAGGCGAAGGCGTCAGAATAGACTGTCTCTCCATCTAGCTTCCAGACATAGGAGAAACGCTGTCCGTTGCGAAAACCGTTGAACTCGAAGCTAACGTAAATGTCGGTGGAGCCGCTGGGAAAGACTGTGAGCGGCTGCGTCACCTTGCTCTGGCGGTTGACCGCAGCGCCGAATTCGACGGCGGCAATGGTGGCTTTTCGGCTGCTGGGCAGCGCAGCGCCCGGCGAGCTGGAGCCTGAGCGACCGCCCTGCCCTAGGACAGCGTTGTCATAAAAACGCAACGCAATGGAGGCAGGGCGCACCAGGCTGATCTTGCCGGCGACGTCGGCGCGCGAATAGCCGGAGGTAGGCACGCCGATAAAGTTTCCCGCGCTGTCGATGGCAAGACCGCCGGAGTTGCCCGGATTGACTTCGGCGTCGGTCTTGATCCACTCGAATTCGCCGTCGTTGTCCTCGTCTAAAAAGCCGGATACAACGCCTTCGGTGTAGGTGACGGTGACACCGCCCAGCCCCGGGTATCCGATCACGGCCAGACGGTCGCCGGGCAACAGGTCGTCGCTGTCCCCGCGCGGCACGGTCGTCAATCCGAGGCTGGCGGGCAACCCTGCGTTGTCATCATCGAGGTAGCCGACGATTTGCAGGAGGGCCAAATCATACCTGACATCGTAGGCCACCATGCGCGCTTTGTAGCGCAAGACCGGCGCGCTGCGAATGTCTTCGGTGATGACGCCGATGGCGGCGGTTCCTTCACTATTCACCCATGCGCCGGTCTCCGGGTCGGCCATCACATGGAAGTTGGTCAGGATAAAGCCCTTGTCAGGGTCGAGGACTGTGCCGCTGCCGGTGCGATCGATCTCGCCGACATCGTTCGGCGTGAGGACGAGCACGGTGGCGCGCAGGGCGCGATGCAATGCTTCGCGCTCAACGCCCAGCGCCGTCTCGGCTGAAAAAGCTGCGCCCGCCAGGCACAACGTCGCAGCCAGCAGCAGCAAGGCTCGCAACGGTGGATCGATCTGGAACTTGTGCGCCGATCGAGCATGAGGCGATTGCATCGTCCATCTCCTCCTCAAGGGCGGGCGACACCCTCAAAGCCTCTAACCGCTTCAGGCGCGCTTCCAGTATCATCTGGCGTTCGCAGGCGGATACTATTCCTCACCACGGCGAAGGAGTGGGCGGCGGACTCCCAGAGGGTGGCGTCGGCGCGCAATGAAATCACATACACCCATCCGTCGTCGACGAACTGAATGTCCTGCGCCTCTACCACTACCGGCAGGTCGATTGCGCCGAGTTCGCTCATGGGGTCGGCGACGAATCCATAGGTGGTGACAATGGCCGGCGCGCCGTCGAACACCTGCATGGCGACGGATTCCAGCTCGCGGTAAGCCGTCAGCTCGGAGGCAAGCTGCAGGCTGCGCTCGAAGCGCGCCTGCTCCAATGTCTCCCCCTCGCGCAAGAGGCGGCTGCTGACCTCGACGCGCGTGGCGTAAGCGCTGGAGCCGGCGAGAAGAACTGCGGTGAAACCGGAGTCGTCTTGTTCGCGCAGCACCCAACGATCCGGATAGGCGATGCGCATCCTGCCATCGTTGAGCGTTGCGTATTGCGCAGCGTTGTAAACCTGATTGCGCACCCCTAGCGCAAGGATGAGCGCAAATAGCACGGTCGTCGCCACGGCGAGGTCGTTGCGCACCGGCTCCCCCGGCGAAGGGGGTGCGTTGGTAGGACTAGGTTTGATCAGACGATCAACCCAAAGCATGAGACTACTCTCCACGATCCGACGCTATTTCTACAGGTTTTGGCTCCCAGCGGTCGCCGGTGGCAGCGAGTTGCGCCACGCGCGCCGTCTCCTCGTTGGCGCGACGCACCAGCCAGCTTACTGCGCCCATGATGAGCAATGTAAGAAAAAGTCCCAGAAGCAGATGACGCCAGAATTCGGCGCGCAGACCGGTTGATGCGGTCTGTTCGATCAGGAAAAAATAGAGGCCAAGCAACGCAGCCGAGAGCACGACGCCCGCAGGTAGATAGAAGACCGACGTCTTTTCAAAGCGCGCCTGTCCGATGAAATAACCGAGCATGCCGGCGACGCCGGCGTAGCCCAGTGCGTTCACCACGATGCGAATCGAGCCGACGTCCAGATCGACCCCGCCATACCGGACGACATAGACAAAATTGTGTACGGTTGCGACGCCTAGCCCGGCCGCCACGGCGTAAATGACGCCATCCAGGCGCTCATCGAACTCCGGGTTGTTGAAGGCCACAATGCGCACGGCAGCGTAGACGATCGCCATGCTCGCCATGCCGGTCACCAGAACGCCTCCCAACAGATGCGACCACCAGTAGACGCGCAGCCAGCCCTCCATCGCAAAAAGGACACCGAAAAGGGGCTGATAGAGGGCAGCCATCAGCAGTAGGCCCGTCAGATAGACGCCAAGCACCAGCTGTTTCGGCTCCGGCTCCGCGCGGTCCATCCGATAGAAAACCGCCAACCACAGCAAAGCAGGAACCACTGCCATGACCAGGCTGACCAGCAGCAAGCCGGTTTCATCGAGTGCAGCGCCGATGGCGGAGAGCAGATGAAAAATCGCCACAAAGATGAGCAGCCCCATCAATTCATATGAGATAGAACGGAGAAAGGTGCGTTGCACCCTCGCGCCCTTGCCGATTGTCCCACCTGTAGGGGGCCCGTCTGCACGAAAAGGATGAGATTGCACAGGGTCTCTCCTTGCGTCAACGCGCTGTTTGCAGGATGGATAGCAGAATCACGACCACTTCGTTTGACAGGCTGTAGGAGGCGCAGTAAGATGACTTGCGCTCTGTCGAGGAGCAGATTGAACGCCTCCTCTTTGGGGATACTATACGCTCGAATGTCTGACAATTCAAAACCGATTCAACCGCTTATCTACACTGCAAACTCGCTGCGTCGCTTGGTCGAACACCTGCGCACCCAACCGCGCTTTGCGCTCGATACGGAAAGCAACAGCCTCTACAGCTATCAGGGCAAGGTCTGTCTGATTCAAATTTCAACCTATGCGGCGAGCCATGAAGAAATCCTCGATTTTCTGGTCGATCCCTTGCGGTTAAGCGATCTGTCGCCGCTGGGTGAGCTGTTCGCCGATCCTTCGATCGAAGTTGTGATGCATGCAGCCGACAACGACATCCTGATGTTGTATCGCAGTTATGGGTTCAGGTTCGGCCGCGTCTTTGACACGCAGCTGGCGGCGCGCATCCTAGGATGGAAGCGGGTGGGGCTGGCGGCGATCCTAGAAAAACATTTCGGCATCGTGAGCAACAAGCGCATGCAGCGCACCGACTGGGGGAAACGCCCGCTGACGCCGGAACAGATCGCCTACGCCCAGATGGACACTCACTATCTGTTGCCCTTGCGCGACCGATTGGCGGAGGAGCTTCAACGCAGAGGACGGTGGGAGGAAGCGTTAGACACCTTTGCGACGCTGACCGACAGCGACCCGGCTGCGCGCATGCGCGAGGAGCGCTCATTTTGGCAGATGCGCGCCGTGCGCGACGTTTCTCCGGAGCATCTGGGCGTGCTCGAAGCGCTGTGGCGCTGGCGCGAGCAGAAGGCGCGCACACTGGATCGTCCGCCTTTTAAGATTGTCAACGACGCCACGCTGGTGGAGCTGGCCAAGTCGCAACCGTTCACCCTCGATGCGCTGGAGGAAATATCGGGGCTGTCCGCTCTACAGGTCAAACGCTATGGCGAGGAGCTGCTTCAGGCCATTCGAGCCGGTCAGCAGCAGCCGGCGCCGACGCCTCCGGAAGACGAGGGGCGGCCGGAACCGATGCTCGACAAGGCTGTGCAGGCGCGCTACGACGCCCTGCGCCGCTGGCGCACTGAACTGGCCCAACAGCGCGGCGTCGACGCCGATATTGTGCTTCCCAATAGTGCGCTTTTGGCCATTGCGACCCTCAACCCCGTCACGCTGGATGCCCTGGCGACGCTTCCAGATCTGACTCCCTGGAAAGTGGCCAACTACGGCCCTCAACTTCTCGCCGTGCTCGCAGACGTCGCCGCGCCCCAACTTGCCTCCTAGCGAGGCTGCCCTAGCTTTTCCTGCTCAGGCCAACTGCATCGTTTCCTCCGCCGTCTCCGTGAAGGTGACGTCCGCCTTTGCTGGCGTATGGAGGGGCTGATGGAACCGGCTGCCGACTAACCCAAGCTCGTGCAATACCGTGGCTTTAGTGGCGAAGCCGGGCGCCACCGCACCGTCTTCTGCGCGCCTAGCCCGATCGCTTTAAATATATCCGACTCGAGCAGCCACAAAGAAGGATTTTTCGAGATTGACAGGAGATTCATCCCTATGTAGGATCATCTCCAATTTGATGCAGAATCAAGTCGATCATCTCGCCGGTGTCCTTGTGGCACATCCTATCGGGGGCGAAACCCGCCAATCGGCGCTGATTTCCAGGGGCGGCATTTCATCTTCCAAGAAGTTCTGAAGCATCCCAAAGATTGCGGCGAACATTCCACATAAATCCGGATGACGAAAGAGATTCAACGCAAAGGCGCAGGACTGCAAAGCAAAGGGGTGCTTTGTGAACCCGGCGGAATGTTCATCGTTATCAGTTTCGTCAAGAAACGTCTATTCCGACAATTCGCCTACACAATTTAGGAGGGATTCGATATCCAGGAGGGATTTTATGATGTCACCGTATGAAGGAGAACGCATCTTCGAGGCGGAAATGGTGCGACTCCACCTATGCGATCGCAGCCTCTACGCACATGCCGAAGGGCCCCCTGCCACCTCTCGTTCGGCGTTTTCGATCCGTGAATGGCTGAAGGAACGCCTCGTCTCTTTGCCTATCGTGAAGAAAGTGCAACCTTCGCCTATTTCAGACGAACTTTAACCACTGCATCAGTTGTCAGGCGCAATTTAGGCATTGACGCGCTTGCAACAAAATATTCCGACAATCGCTCTAGGTGGATCGGTATGTCACGCCGGAGGCGATGCTCTAGGTAAGCAGACATGCGACATTGCGCCTACGAGATGACCGGATGTATTTGTTGGTTTGACTAGAGCGGCGCCTGTTGACACAACGCGCCCCATTCTTTCAACGTCAGCGTTTCTGCGCGGCGCGTCGGATCGATGCCTGCCTCTTTTAGCCAGCGCTGAACCTCTTGTTTGTCGATACGAAGACCTGCGGCCAGCGTGTTGACCAGTTGCTTGCGTTTTTGGCCGAAGCCGGCGCGCGCCACGCGAAAAAAGCGCTCTGGCGCGACATCAACCGCCGGTCGACTGCGCATGCGCAACTGCAGAACGGCGCTGTCCACCTTGGGCTTCGGTGAAAAGGCCCTTGCCGGCACGCGCTGAACGATGCGCGGCTCTGCATAGTATTGTACACTCACCGCCAGCAGCGACATCTCCCCCGGACCGGCGCAGATGCGTTGCGCAACTTCCCACTGCACCATCAGCACGGCAAGCGAAGGCGGTCGCTCCGCTTCGAGCAGATGGCGCAGCGCTGCGCTCGTGATGTAGTAGGGCAGATTGGCCACCACCTTGTAGGAGAACGGAAGGGGGAGCGGATAGGATTGAGAAGGCGCTGCTTCCGATTGAAAGCGTTCAGATGCGTCGGGTTCCGAACCTTCCGTCCTGGTCAGGCGCGCTGTGGCGACGAGCTGGTCCGGCGCGTGCTCCAAGATATCGCCGTGCACGATATGCACATGAGGTTGTCCTGCGAAGCGTTGACGCAGCGGTTCGATCAGGCGATCATCCAGCTCGACGGCGACGAGGCAACCCACGCGCGAGGCCAACGCCTCCGTCAAAACGCCCCTGCCAGGGCCGATCTCCAGCACGTTGTCCGTTGGCGTAAGCTCCGCCGCCTCCAGGATCGGCGCCAGATAGCGGCGGTCGGTCAGGAAGTTCTGCCCCAGCGACTTCTTGGCGGGCGTTTCATGCATTGAGATCTCCCTGTAGAAGGTCGATCATGCAAAGTGCACAAAGAAGTGGAGACATTGACAACCCTGCAGCCGGCCTCGCTATTCCTCTTCAAGACTGAGCACCGACATGAAGGCTTCCTGGGGAATCTCGACCGAGCCGACCATTTTCATGCGTTTCTTGCCCGCCTTCTGCTTTTCCAACAGCTTGCGCTTACGCGTGACGTCGCCGCCGTAACACTTGGCGAGCACGTCCTTGCGCAGCGCTTTGACGTTGGCGCGGCTGATGATTTTATTGCCGATGGCGGCCTGGATGGGCACCTCGAACATCTGGCGCGGGATGATCTCCTTCATCTTGCTGACCAGCCGTTGCCCCTTGTGATACGCCTGGTCGCGGTGCACGATGATGCTGAGTGCGTCGACGGGTTGATGGTTGACCAGAATGTCAAGCTTCACCATATCGGACGGGCGATACTGGTCAAGCGTGTAGTCCATGCTGGCGTAGCCTTTGGTGCGTGCTTTCAGCTCGTTGTAGAAATCGACGATGATCTCGGACAGCGGAATTAGACAGACGATCTCGACGCGTTTGCTGTCGAGCCAGTTCTGCGTCTTCAGCTCGCCGCGGCGTTTGGTCACCAGGTCCAGCACCGGGCCGATGTATTCGGCGGGAGTGAAGATGCGCAGCTCGCACCACGGCTCTTCGATATGCTCGATCTCGGTGGGATCGGGGAGCGCGGCCGGACTGTCGATTGCGATCACCTCGCCGTTGGTTTTGACCACGCGGTACTCCACCGACGGCGCGGTGAAGATCACATCCATATCGTACTCACGCTCGAGCCGCTCTTGCACGATCTCCATGTGGAAGAGCCCCAGAAAGCCCAGCCGAAAGCCAAACCCGAGCGCCTGGCTCGTTTCCGGTTCGTAGGTGAGCGCAGCGTCGTTAAGTTGAAGCTTTTCCAATGCATCGCGCAGCTCGTTATAGTCGTCCGGGTTGGTCGGATACAAGCCGGCGAAGACCATCGGTTTGAGAGGACGATAGCCGGGCAATTTCTCCGTCGCCGGCCGCGCCGCCAACGTGATGGTGTCACCGACGTCGAGATCCTGCACGCTTTTCAGACCGGTGGCGATGTAACCCACCTGACCGGCGTGCAGCTCATTGACAGGCAACATCTGGGGTACGAGCACGCCGATCTCGAGCGGCTCCATGGTTTTGCCGGTGTTCATCGCCAGCAGCTTCGGCAGCCCCGTGATCACGCCGTCCACCATGCGCACGTAGGCGATCACGCCCTTGTAGGAGTCGTAGTGGCAGTCGAAGACGAGCGCCCGCACCGGCGCATCGAGGTCGCCCTTCGGCGGCGGCACTTCGGCAATCACGCGCTCCAGCACTTCTTCGACGTTGACGCCCGCCTTGGCGCTGATGCGAGGGATGTCCTCTGCGGGCACGCCGAGCAGGTCCTCGATCTCCTGCGCCACCTCGTCGGGCATGGCCGCCGGCAGGTCAATCTTGTTGATGACGGGCACGATCGTGAGGTTCTGCTCCAGCGCAGCAAAGAGATGCGCCATCGTTTGCGCCTGAATGCCCTGCGAGGCGTCGACGACGAGCACGGCGCCTTCGCAGGCTTGCAGCGCGCGATGCACCTCGTAGCTGAAATCGACGTGGCCGGGCGTGTCGATCAGGTTGATTTCGTACTCTTCGCCCCGATGTTTGTAGATCATGCGCACGGCGCTGGCCTTGATGGTGACGCCCTTCTCGCGCTCCAGCTCCATGGAGTCGAGAAGCTGCTCGCGCATCTCCCGCTCCGTCACCGTGTCGGTCATGCGAATGAGCTGATCGGCCAACGTGCTCTTGCCGTGGTCGATATGAGCGATGATGGAAAAGTTGCGAATGTGATCAAGATTCATACGGTGGATTATACCGCAGAAGGCGGTTTGCGGGTGCAAACAGGGGCAAAGGAAATCAAAGAGAGGAGCCCAGGAAATGGCGGGCAACCGGTAATCAAACAATTTCGACCCTCTTATCGAAATTTTTAACAAAAAATCATCGAAAATTCGATTGACAACAATAAAAATTGATGATATAGTGATGACCGTATATTGACCTTCGTCTTTTTCTTCCCGCAAAACAAGGAAATCATTCCATGAGCGCATCCGAACGGGCATCGCGAGCAACAATTCGCGATGTAGCAGAGGAGGCAGGAGTTTCGATCTCCACCGTTTCTCTTGCTTTCCAGTCCCCTGAAAAGGTTGCTGCCGTAACTCGGGAGCGAATTGCAGAAGCAGCTGCCAGATTAGGGTATGTGCCGCGTCTTCGGATGGGGAACGGTGCTCGGTCGAAACTTTTTGCTCTGATCATGGAAGAGCTATCGCTGTCGGCATTTCCTGAGACGGTGTATGGCGCCATTATTCGCATGATCGAGGCACAGGCGCGCCAACATGGGTTGGGGATGCTTTTCGCCACCGTGCAGAATGGCGAGCTTCCCCGGTCGGTTCGCGAACAACAACCTCAAGGCGTGATTATTCTGGGGGGATGTCCAGAGAATGACGCTCTTGCTGTGAAATTGTTTGAACAGAACATTCCCCTTGTGCTTGTCGACACCTATATTCCAGGGCTGCCCGTGAACGCCGTCGTTCCGGATAACGAGTGGGGTGCATATTGTGCTTACAAACATCTGGTCGAGTTAGGGCATCGGCGAATTGCTTTAATTGAAGGCCCACCCAAATATAGAACTCTCGTCGATCGCCGATGGGGTGCATTGCGGGCGGCGGAGGAATTAGGCGTCCCGATCCCTCCAGAGTATCGGCAACCTTCGATATCAAGCGGTTTCCCCCAAAAGGGATATCGCGAGATGAAAGAATTATTGAAATTATCTCCGCTTCCTACAGCGGTGTTTGCGGTAAGCGATCGAGCCGCCCTCGGTGCTTTAGAGGCAATCAAAGAAGCGGGTCTTCAAGTGCCTGAAGATATTGCCTTGATCGGTTTTGACGATCAAACGAGCGCGGAGTTTGCCGTGCCTCCGCTGACATCAATCCACTATCCTCGCGAGGAGATGGGACTGATTGCGTTTGAAATGTTGAGGTCGCAAATGGAAGGAGAGGCGACCACACCGGTGCGTTCGTTGATTCCCTGCGAGTTGGTCATCAGAGCCTCAACACAGGGGGTCGGAAACCGATTGTCAGATTCTTAATACGTTTTGCGTTTCCTCACGTTTTTCAAAGTCTTTTCAAAGGAGGATATCACCATGTCTGCTCGCAGGGAGTCTATTCATGAAATTGCGATGAGTCGTCGAGAGTTGTTGCGTTGGACTGCCATTGCTTCGGCCGGTGCATTGCTTGCAGCGTGCGCCCCGGGAGCACTGCCTACTGCCGGAGAGTCCGCCCCTTCAAAGGCGAAAGTGCGAATCATTGCCACGACTCAGATGCCGATCAGCCAGTGGGAGCCGGCAATGCAGCGCGCGGTGGAACAACTGCCGGATATTGATTTGATGATCACCCAGACCAACATCAGCGAAGGTGGTTGGGCGGGCTACTCGGATCGCATCGTCACCCAGATCGCCGGCGGTGAACAATTGGATGTGATCATGATTGCGATTGAAGGACTGGGGCTGCTAACCGATAAAAAGATCTTGATGCCGCTTGACGATTACTTTCTGGCAGACCCCGCCGAAAAACAGATTTTAGAAACGGACATCCATCCCATACTGCGAGAGATGTTGCAGGTGGATGGGAAACAGATGGAGTATCCTTTCTCCTGGAACAATATGGTGTTGTACTACAACACGAAAATTTTCGAAGAGGAAGGAATTGAGCCTCCGTCAAAGGATTGGACATGGGAAGATTTTCTAGAGGTCTGCCTGAAGGTTGCAAGGGTCACAGGAGGGGCGGATGATCGTTATGCCTACTCCTTCTGGGGCTCCGGCATGTTCGGCATGGCAGCCTGGTATTTCAACAATGATACATCTCCGTTGAATGATTCATGGACTGCGTCTAACCTAATGGATCCCAAGGTGGCCGAAACGCTTCAATTCTTGGCGGATCTCATCTTGAAATACAAGGTTTCACCCAATCCACAAGGATGGGAGGAATGGGCGCAATTTCATGCCGGCCACCTTGTGATGCGCACTTGTGGGCGATGGTGCATTTCCGGTTCTCTCAATGAAGGTTTCACCACCTATGATCTTCAATATCAACCCCACCGCTCCGGGCCGTTCAAAACTGTGGTTGGGACCGATGGTTGGGGAATTTCCACCTCTACGAAAACTCCGGACGAGGCATGGACCGTGGTGAAATTTCTATCCAACAAAGATGCATCGATTGACATGACCAAGGCCGGGGGCAACATTCCCGCTCTCCGCTCGGTGGCCGAAATGCCCATCTTCGCCGAATATGGACCGCCGAACACGGCAATCTTCTATGAGTCGCTAGATTTTGCCAAGACGGTGCCCTCCCCTAAAAACTTCAACATCATTGACCCAATTCTAAATCGTCACTATCAGACAATTTGGAACGGTGAAAAGAGCGTGGAGGAGGCACTCATTGCAGCGCATGCAGAGGTGACAGCAGAGATGGAGAAATTGCAGGCAGGAAGAGCTTCCTTCGCCAGCGCAGGTCTTGGCACTCTTGCCATGGCGTGCGGATGCGGCCAGTAGGGTTCAACTTGTCTTGAGGCTCTGGCGCACTGCATCGAATTTTGGCTGCAGGATGTAATGTAGCAACGACGCATGCGCCAGAGCATAGGGCTGAGCGGCATTTGGCGAGAATGCAAATTCTCCAAAAGGGGGATGAAGAACTTGGCGACTACAGCAGATCATCGGTACGACGCTTCTGTAGCGAAGAAAAAACATACCATCTCTAAATGGTCGACGAATCGGACGCAAGAGATTGTCGCTGGCTATCTTTTCATTGCTCCGGCGTTCATCTCATTGTTTATTTTTCTTGTCGTGCCCATTCTAGCCTCATTTGTTCTTGTTTTTATGCGATATGACGTGCTTTCTCCGCCTTCATGGAACGGCTTTGAAAATTTAAGTCAACTATCCAGGGATGGGCGCCTGCAACAGGTGTATTGGAACACGTTCCGGTTCGTAGTGTTTGCCACGTTTTTCAACAACCTACTTGGACTGTTGCTGGCAATGGGCGTCAATCGCGCCATGCCTTCGATTATCAAATACCTACTCCGTACAGCGTTGTTCTTTCCTGTGCTTACGACGACCGCCTCCCTGGCTTTGGTTTGGAATTTTCTGTTGACTCAGGATCGAGGTGTTGTCAATTATCTGTTGCAACAGGTGGGACTGCCGTCGGTGCCCTGGCTAAGCAGTTCCTCGTGGGCGATGGTTTCGGTTGTCATGTTCGATGTGTGGCGCGCGTGTGGTTTTCTCATGGTCATCTATTTGGCGGGCTTGCAGGCGATTCCAGAAGTCTTGTACGAAGCCGCTGCAATCGATGGGGCCGGTCAACTGCAAAGAATGCGTTATATCACCTTGCCCTTAATTTCTCCGACGGCTTTCTTTGCAATCATTATCTCGATTATCGGAGCAGCCCAAGTCTTCGACAATGTTTGGGTGCTGACCGGCGGAGGCCCCGGAGATGCAACCAGATTGATTGTACTTTATGTTTATGAAATCGGCTTTAAACGATTTGAGATGGGGTACGCCGCCGCAGTTTCATTGACGCTTTTTGCGATACTGGTCGTTTTAACATTGCTTCAGTTTCGTCTTTCTCGTCGTTGGGTGCATTACGATTGATGCCTGGAAAGTGAGTTTCCCATGTCGATTCTCCAGGATGCTTCACCCCATCCTTCCAGAATTTCGAGATTTTTTCAGATGTTCCGAGTTTTTCTGGGGGAAACCGTCATATGGACCTTTTTAATCGTTATGGCGATCATTGAATTCGCACCGATCAGTTGGATTCTCGCCACATCGCTTCGCAACCCTTCAGAATCTTTCAAATTGCCGCCAGACTTCTGGCCTACATCTTTCCATTGGCAGAATTATCTCGCCGTCATTAATTCACCGCAGATCAATTTTCTGCTTTTCTTCTGGAATAGCCTAAAAATTGCGCTGATGACAACTTTGGCGCAGTTGCTCACTTGCTCGATGGCCGCTTTTTCATTTGCGCGCCTTCGCTATCCAGGACGCGATCTTATTTTCTTTCTTTTTCTCTCGTCGCTCATGGTGCCGGCGACGGTTATCATGATTCCCACCTTTATTTTGATCCGAATGCTGGGGCTTTTGGATAGTCATTGGGCATTGATTTTGCCTGCTACAACGAGCGCTTTCGGCGTTTTTCTTCTGCGGCAAGCATTTATGGGGATCCCATCCGAATTGTTCGACGCCGCCAAAATTGATGGAGCCGGCTATTGGAGAATGTACTGGCAGATTGCCTTGCCGCTTGTAGGCCCGGCTTTGTCTGCGCTGGCAATCTTTACGTTTCTGGGTTCGTGGAATAACTTTCTAGGGCCCATCCTTTATCTACGAAGTTGGGACAACTACACCTTTCCAATTGCAATTGTGATGTTGAGCGGCTACATGGGAACGGGGAATCGCGCTCATGTTCTTGCAGCGGTCATGATTTCGATTTTACCTGTGCTCCTCTTTTTCTTAATGGCTCAACGCTTCGTAATTCGAGGCATAGCGGTTACCGGTTTAAAAGGATAAATAATAAATAGATGAAAAAGGATGGCCGGTGGTTGTCCTCATCATTTAGACTATCAATTAGACTTGACGTCTTCTGATAACACAGCCAAGTTTGCTGCATATTCTATATGGCGCCCCGTTTAATTTTACTCGGTGGATTTTTAGGAGCCGGAAAAACAACTCTGGCGTTGACATCCGCTCAAAGGTTGATAACACGCGGATTCTGTGTTGGGCTCATTACAAACGATCAAGGAAGTGAATTGGTGGATACAGCTCTGCTCAAGCAAACCCCAATCGCTGTCGTCGAAATAGGTGGAGGATGTTTTTGTTGTCGATATCCAGATCTACTGAAAGCGCTGGACGAAATGGTGCGTCAGGTGAGCCCTGACGTTATATTTGCTGAGGCTGTTGGAAGTTGCACAGATATCGTCTCCACTGTAATTCGTCCATTGCTCGCTCAACGCTCCTCGTTCTATGACATTGCCCCTCTCACAATTGCATACGACCCGTTGCGCAACATCGAGCATTTCTCCGACGAAGTTCGCTATGTCTTTCACCAGCAGGTCAAGGAAGCTGAGGCGATCGTTTTGACAAAACAAGACATTCCAACAGCCGCCGAAAGAAGAGAAACGCTTCGAGCTGTGGCCGAAAGGTATGGTATAGATAAAGTTTTTCCACTTTCCTCTGTGACCGGCGAAGGTGTGAACGAGTGGCTAGATTTTATGCTCACTTCAACAGCCGGCGCCACCAAAAAGATCGATGTCGATTATACAACATATGCAGCAGGGGAAGCGGCTCTGGGGTGGCTAAATGCGGTCGGCGAACTTACGTCGAATCAGGAGTTTTCTCCATGCAACTGGGCTACCCATTTACTGTATATGATGGATAACGCCTTGAGTGCCCATAACGCGCCAATAGCCCATTTGAAAATCTACTTTCGCACGGAAAACGATGAAAGCTACAAGGCGAGCCTCACAGAATCTGGAGGATCGGTCCGATGGGATTTGAAATCGACGGGGCAAAATGCCTCTCGGTTGACGTTCGTGTTCAATGCTCGCGTGCAATCGTCCCCTGTTTTATTGGAAAGCGTTGTGCGCCACGTTTTTGCGGAACTATCCCCCTTCCCGGAATTTGCATACAAGTTTACTCGCCTTGAATGTTTTCATCCGTCGGCGCCTCAACCGACGCATCGAATGTGAAACAAAACATCTCAATCCAGCCAACCAACGAGGCTCTCAATGCAAAATTTCATCTATCGAGGCGTTAAAACCACCCAGATAAGTTTTCCGTTAGGCGGCATCGGCGCTGGCTGCATCGGACTGGCCGGCAACGGTCGCCTGATCGATTGGGAAATTTTCAATCGACCAAACAAAGGAAGCGTGAACGGTTTTTCACACTTTGCCGTCCGAGCCGAATCACGCGGAAAAGTACTCGATGCACGTATCCTTCATGGCAATCTAGCACCTCCTTATCAGGGTGAGCTGCACGCCCCTCGTTTTCAAAGTTTTGGCTGGGGCCCAAGACGAGAGTATATGACGGGCCTCCCCCATTTCAACGAGGTTGAGTTCAAAGGCGAATTTCCGTTCGCCACATTAACATTTCTTGATCACAGTTTTCCTGGTGCAGTATCGCTACGCGCCTTTAGCCCTTTGATTCCATTGAACGATTGTGACTCAAGTTTACCCGCCGCTTTTTTTGAGTACACGATTACAAATTCGACCGATGAACCGATTGACTACACAGTGGTGGGTGTTCTACGCAATCCTTTACCTGCCAATAATCTGAATACGGTCGGTATTCACCCCTGGGGATGTGCACTGCATATGGCTTCAGACGGGGTTCAACCCGGCGCCCCCTCCTACGGCGATCTGACGTTGGCTACAGACGCCAATCTTTCATCGGACACAGCTGTCAGCTGGCAACAGTACTGGTTTCGCGGCGTGTGGTTTGATAGTTTGGAGGTGTACTGGAAAGATTTGACTGCAGGTGGGCGCTTCCAAAACCGCATCTATCCTCCTGAACGAGCAGGAGAAAACAATGAAGGGCTGCTGGCCGTTCACTTTGGTTTGCAACCTGGTGAAAGCAAAACAGTGCGTTTTGTTATCGCCTGGAACTTCCCCATCTGTGAGAATTACTGGAAGCCTGGGCAAGAGCTTCCAGAAGGAATTTCCTCAACATGGAAAAATTACTATGCGACACTTTGGGAGGATTCTCAAGCCAGCGCGCAGTATGCGTTAGCCCAGTGGAAACGGCTGTTCGACGAAACCCATCGTTTCAAAGAAGCACTATTTTCCTCCTCTTTGCCGCCAGCATTGCTGGACGCCGTTTCAGCAAACATGGCTATCTTGAAGTCACCAACAGTGCTCCGCCTGGAGGATGGTACTTTTTATGGATGGGAAGGATGTCATCCCGACGCAGGGTGTTGTGAAGGAAGCTGCACCCATGTTTGGAATTATCAACAGGCGTTACCTTTTCTCTTTCCTAAATTAGAGCGCTCCATGCGCGAAGCGGATTACCGGTATAACTTGCGGTCTGACGGCGGAATGGCTTTCCGCATTCAGCTCCCTTTAGGCGCCGGCCTTTGGAATTTCAGACCATGCGCAGATGGTCAATTTGGCGGCGTGTTAAAGGTCTATCGCGACTGGAAGATTTGCGGCGACAGCGACTGGCTGCGCCGTCTGTGGCCATCTGTGAAAAAATCGCTTGAGTTTGCCTGGCATCCCGACAACATCGATCGATGGGACCCGGAGAAAACCGGCGTGTTGTGGGGGAGGCAGCATCATACGCTTGACATGGAGTTGTTCGGTCCTAACTCATGGCTGACCGGCATGTATCTAGCTGCGTTAAAGGCCGGGGCCGAAATGGCTGAGTATCTCGGCGATGAAGCAGCCGCAACCGAATACAAAGAAATTTTCGCAAAGGGGAAAAAATGGGCGGACACTCACCTGTTCAACGGTGAATATTATATTCAGCGAATCGATTTACACGATCGCAGCATCGTAGAGGCGTTTGCTGACGATGAAAGCGTTTTGATAGGCGGATCTACACTGGATGTCTACTGGGATGAGGAACATCGGGAAATCAAATACCAGATCGGTGAAGGCTCAAGCATCGATCAGGTTTTAGGGCAGTGGCATGCCAGCCTCTATGGCTTGGGCGAAGTATTCGATCCCGAACAGGTACGCAAGGCAAATGCAGCAATTTACAAATACAACTTCATCCCTGTGATGGGAGAAGTTTATAACCCCTGCCGCATCTACGCTCTGAACGATGAAGGCGGCCTTGTGATTTGCGCCTGGCCATCCGGCGTGACAAAACCTACGATTCCCGCCCCCTACTCTCAGGAAACGATGAACGGATTTGAATATGCAGCAGCATCTCACATGATTATGAACGGACTGGTCGATGAAGGCATCGTTTGTGTGGAGGCGATTCGCAAGCGCTACGATGGCGAACGTCGCAATCCCTGGAACGAATTTGAATGCGGCAGCAACTATGCGCGCTCGATGGCAGCGTATGCATTGCTCAACGCCTTTTCCGGTTTTCAATTCAACATGGTGGACCATTCCATAGGTTTTCAACCTGTGCGTCTCCAAGACGGGTGTTTTCGTTGTTTCTGGGCGTTGGACAGCGGTTGGGGCGAGTTCGAATTGACCCAAGAAACTGTTGCTGTTCGCCTTCTTTACGGCCACCTGATTGTACGCACATTACGATTTCCGTTCCTCTCCGGACAAATCATCTCTTCTGTGCGAATTGGAGAGAGAGTTCTTCCCTTTTTGCAAGTCGATGGAGAAATTCAACTCAGAGAGGACATCCGTATTCAAGCAGGAGAAACTCTCATCGTATCATCTCATCCTTGCAAAAACCCCTCGACAGAAACGCATTAAAGTTTCTATGAAGCCGGCCACCTTCCAAGCAACTTGAAGTTGCTTGGAAGGTCTTATCCTACGCCTAATATCATCCGCTGCGTAACTTCTTCATCTTTTTAAATCTCTTTCCAGATTTGACAATTCTCTTTCGACATCACTACAATGAAATAGTTCCAGCCATAAATTTTTTAAAATTGAATTGCCCGGTCAACCCATTCATCGCAGCGATACTGCCCAGCGCCGGGCCTGATAAGAAAGTTTAAAGCCATGACGGTCGTTGGCATCATCGCCAATCCGGCGGCCGGCCGCGACATTCGCCGTTTGGTGGCGCACGCGTCGGTCTTCGACAACAACGAGAAGGTCAACATCGTGCGCCGCGCCCTGTTGGGGCTGGAGGCGGCAGGTGTAAGGCAGGTCTGGCTCATGCCCGACGCCTACGACATCGGCCGTAAGGCGCTCGACAACTTACGCCTCGATCTGGATGTGCGATGGGTCGAGATGTCTCCCCGCTTTGAGGAAAGCGATTCCTTCGAGGCTACCGCCCGCATGGTGGAAGCCGGCGCACGCACGCTGATCACGCTTGGCGGCGACGGCACCAACCGCGCCGTCGCAAAAGCATGCGGCACCATCCCCCTGATGCCGATCTCCACCGGTACCAACAACGCGTTTCCGTTCATGGTCGAAGGCACGCTCGCCGGCCTCGCCGCCGGGCTGACGGCCATGGGCATGGTTCCTCTGGAAACGGCGACGACTTCCACCAAACGCATCGAGCTTTGGCGCAATGGAAAGTTAGAAGAGATTGCTCTAGTCGACGCCGTCGTCTATCGAGAACGGTTCATCGCCTCGCGCGCCATCTGGCGCCTGGACGAGGTGAAACTGGCCGTATTCACCCGCGCCGAGCCCTGGAACATCGGCCTCTCTGCAATCGGCGGCTATTTGGAGACGACGCCGCTCGCCGCAGACGAAGGGCTATACGTTGAGATTGGCGAGGGCGGTTGCGAAGTCTTGGCGCCGGTTGCGCCCGGCCTGATTCACCCGGTGAAGGTGGCGGCCCACCGCCGTGTGCGGCTGGAGGAGCGCATCGTCGTGGACTGCGCTCCTGCCCTCATTGCACTCGACGGTGAACGCAAGGTCATGCTTAAGGCGGGTGAGCCGATCGAACTGTGCGTGACTGCCTCTGGGCCGCTCGTCATTGATATGCGACGGACGTTGCGCTATGCGGCCGCTGTGGGCGCCTTCATCCGTGCATCCTTCCCCACCGATGGAAAGGCGTTGCGATCTTCGTGAAATGGTTCCTATGTTCAGAAGCGGAGGAAGAAAATGAACCTTACCAAAGAACACTTGTTGGCCATGTATCGACAGATGTGGACCATCCGTCATTTTGAAGATGAGATGGCCGCCGCCTACATGGAGGGCAAGACGCCTGCGTTTGACATCGGCTCTGGGCCTGTGCCGGGCGAGATGCACCTCGCCGCCGGGCAGGAGCCGGTCGCCGTCGGCACGTGCATGCATTTGCGCAAGGAGGACACCGTTGTCGGCACGCATCGTCCGCATCATTTTGCTATCGCCAAAGGCATCGAGCTGAACAAGCTGGCCGCCGAAATCTTCGGCAAGGAGAGCGGCCTCGGCAAGGGCAAGGGCGGCCACATGCATCTCTTCGACGTCGAACATAAGTTCAGTTGCAGCGGCATCGTCGGCGCCAGCTTCCCGCCCGCCTGTGGCGCCGCGCTCGCCGCCAAAAAGATGGGCAAAGATTGGGTGGCGGTCGCCTTCGCCGGCGAAGGCGCGGCAAATCAAGGTTCATTTCATGAAGCGCTGAATCTAGCTGCGCTGTGGAAGCTGCCGGTGATTTTCATCATCGAGGACAATTCGTGGGCGATCTCAGTCTCCAAACGCCAGTCCACCGCCATCCCCGACAACAGCCAGCGCGCGGCAGGCTATGGCATCCCCGGTGTGCGCGTGGACGAAAACGACGTGCTGGCCGTCTATGAGGTCGTCGGAGAGGCGGTGCAGCGCGCCCGCCGAGGAGAAGGCCCCAGCCTGATCGAGGTGAAGACCGACCGCCTCTATGGCCATTTCCAAGGCGATCCGGAGCTGTATCGCCCCAAAGACGAGGTGCCGACCTTGCGCGCCAATGATCCGATCCTGCGATTCGGAAAGCAGTTGTTGGAACAGGGCTTCGCAACCCAGTCCGACCTGGATGCAGCGCGCGAGGCTGCGAAGGCGGACGTTGACGCAGCCTTCGCATTTGCGCGTCAGAGTCCCTATCCGGCGCCGGAAAGTGCGCTCGAAGATGTATTTGTATCTTGAAACGACGGGGAGAAGCAACGATGACAAACGAACGAGAATTGACGATGGCCAAGGCGATCGCCGAGGCGATCGATCAAGAGATGGAACGCGACGAACGCGTCTTCGTGATGGGCGAGGACGTCGGCATCTACGGCGGCATCTTCGGCGCCACGCAAGGGTTGTACGAAAAATACGGCCCCGAGCGCGTGATGGACACCCCAATTTCCGAGACGGCCTTCATCGGGGCGGCCACCGGAGCGGCCGCTGAGGGAATGCGCCCAATCGTCGAGCTGATGTTTGTGGACTTCTTCGGCGTCTGCATGGATCAGATCTACAACCATCTGGCCAAAAATACCTACATGTCCGGCGGACATGCGCGCTATCCTGTCGTGCTCACAACCGCCATCGGCGGCGGCTACAACGACGCTGCACAGCACTCCCAGTGTCTGTATGGTCTGTTCGCCCATGTGCCGGGGTTGAAGATCGTCGTGCCTTCCACCGCCTACGACGCCAAAGGGCTGATGATCTCGGCGATCCGCGACGACAACCCCGTCATGTATTTCTTCCACAAAGGTCTGATGGGGTTGGGCTGGATGAAATATCACCCTCGTTCGGTGACGCCGGTGCCTGAAGCGCCTTACACGATTCCTTTCGGCCAGGCCGACGTCAAACGCACGGGAAAGGACGTAACGATCGTGAGCTTGGCGATGATGGTGCATCGCGCTCTGGACGCCGCCGAAGAGCTGGCGAAAGAGGGCATCGAAGCGGAAGTGATCGACCTGCGCACGCTGGTGCCGCTCGACAAGGAGGCGGTGGTGAATTCGGTCAAGAAGACCCATCGCTTGCTGGTCGTGGATGAGGATTACCACAGTTTCGGCATGACAGGAGAGATCGCCGCGATCGTCGCCGAGGAGGCGCTTGATTATCTCGACGCACCGATCCGCCGCCTGGCCGTGCCCGACGTGCCCATTCCCTACAGTCGCCCGCTCGAACAGTTTGTGTTGCCCAGCGCCGAGCGAATTGCCGCAACTGTGCGCAGCATGATGGGGTGAGCCGATGCCCTACGAGTTGACGCTTCCTCCCATCGGAAGCAAGACAGAGGAAGGCATTGTTGTCGCATGGTTCAAGCGTGAAGGCGCACCTGTTCGCAAGGGCGAGCCTTTGTTGGAAGTGCAGTTCGACAAGGTGAGCACCGAGGTGGAGTCGCCGGTCGATGGGAGCCTTCTGCAAATTCTCGCCCCGCGCGACGCCGTGATCCGCCAGGGGCAGACGCTGGCGATCCTGTTGTTGACAGAGGAGGCTGCCGTTGCGAAGGAAGCGCCAAGCGCCGCCCCTTCCACAGAGGTGGCGCAAACGACGGCGCCCGGAGCCTCAACATTCCCCGCATCGCCGGCGGCGCGCCGCCTTGCCCGAGAGTTAGGGGTCGACCTGACGCAAGTGATCCCTGCCAACGGTGAACGCATCACCGAAGAGGATGTCCGCCGCGTTGCCCAAGAGCGCAGCGACGCGGCGCCCTCTGCCCGGCCGCCCGGCGAGCCTCCTCCGCAAGAGGTGCGGGCCACGCCGCTCGCAAAGCGCATGGCGCGTGAACATGGCGTCGACCTCTCGGCTTTGCGAGGCAGCGGGCCGGGAGGCCGCATCGTGGAGCAAGATGTGCAGGCGGCGATCGAAGCGCGTGCGGCGCAAGCGCCCACGGTCACGCCACAGGTCATGCGACAACCGCTCTCTCCGATGCGCCGCGCCATCGCCCGCCGCATGATGGAGAGCCTCCACAGCACGGCCCAGCTCACGATGACCATGCAGGCGGACGTCACTGCGCTGGTAGAGGCTCGAGAAACGTGGAAACCTGCCCTTGACGTCACCTACACCGATCTGATCGTGCGCGCTGTGGCGCTGGCACTGCGGCAACATCCTTCCATGACCGTGCGTTGGGCAGAAGACGCCGTCGAGCGTCCGGCGGAGATTCACATCGGCGTGGCCGTGG
>JANWYX010000455.1 GCA_025055055.1 Caldilinea sp.
CGGAAAGATAGATTTACAAAGTCGCCTGCTTCAAGTACCATACCGATTATGAACGATCACCCGTTGACAACGCTGCCGCAAGGGTATCGCGGGCAACCGCCCGAGCAGCCGTTGCGACAGTTGGGGCCGTATCAGATCGAAAAGACGCTTGGGCAAGGCGCTGCAGCGACCGTCTATCAGGCGAGGCGTTCGGATGGGACGAGCGTGGCGCTGAAGGTGCTGCATCGCGCGGCGGGCAATGACGCGGCGTTGCGCGAGGCGTTCCAACGCGAGGCCCGTATTTTGCTCAAGCTCAACCATCCGGGGATCGTGCGCGCGCTGGAGGCGGGTCAGATCGACGGTCATTTTTTCATGGCGCTCACGTTGGTGAACGGCGAGACGCTCGAGGCGCTGTTGGCGCGACAGAAGAAACTGGGCGAAGCGCCGACCATCGACATCGGCGTTCAAGTTGCCAATGCGCTGGATTATCTCCATCGCCGTCAAATCGTGCATCGCGACATCAAACCCGGCAACATCTTGCTCGATGAACGCAGCCGCGCCGTGCTCTTCGACTTTGGCGCCGCTATCGACTTGAGCGTCGAGCAGCCAAAGCCCGGAGAAGTGTACGGCACGCCCGCTTTTCTAGCTCCCGAACAGGCGCGCGGAGACGCCGTAATCGACGGCCGCGCCGACATCTACGCGCTTGGCGTCACGCTCTATCGCATGGTCACCGGGCGCAAGCCTTTCTATGGCACGCGCAGCGAAGTGCTGCATGCGCATCTGTACACTCCACCGCCGCGGCCTTCGCAGTTCACCTACATCTCGCCTGCCTTGGAAAACGTCATCCTGATTGCGCTGGCCAAAAATCCTGCAGATCGCTTTCAAACCGGCGCAGAGATGGCAGCTGCCCTGCTGGAGGCGCGTAATCAGGCCGATGACGCCTCCACCGGCAATCGCGAGATTTCCCAGCGCTTCCTGCACTGGCTGCGCGGCGCTATTGCGCCGGGAGAGTAAAATAGAACCCGTCATGCACGCCGAGAAGATGCTGTTATCGGGGCCGAAGTTCAAAGCCAACCCCTATCCAACCTACGCCTGGCTGCGCGAGAACGGGCCGGTGCACTGCCGGGTCAGCCGGGATGGCGTGGCGCGCATGTGGTTTCTTACGCGCTATGAAGACGTCGCAGCTGCGCTGCGCGACGCCGAGCGTTTCGTCAAGGATGTGCGCACGTCGATGACGCCCGAGGAGCGCGCCTGCGCGCCGGAGCCGCCTCCGCTCTATCGGCTGCTCACGCACCACATGCTCAACGCCGACGGTGCCACGCACACCCGCCTGCGCAGCCTCGTCAATCAAGCCTTCAGCGCCCGTCAGGTGGAAACGCTGGCGCCCCGACTGCGCGAGATCGCAGAGGAGCTGATGGAGGGCGTCGTCAGGCACGGGCGCATGGATTACGTCCATGACTTTGCGCTGCCCTTTTCCATCGCCGTCATTGCCGAGCTGCTGGGCGTGCCCGAGCGCGACCACAGCCGTTTTCGCGCCTGGTCGCACATCTTGATGGCGCCTTCGAACGACAACGCGCGCAACGTGCGCAAGACGGAGCGTCTGCAGCGGGTCATGGTCGATTTTGTGCGCTATCTCGAGGAGCTGTGCGCCGAACGTCGCCGCGCGCCTCGGGCTGACCTGATCACCCGGCTGCTCGAGGCCGAGGAGGCAGGCGACCGCCTCAGTACCGAAGAGCTGTACAGCATGGTGCTTCTGCTTACGATTGTGGGCCACGAGACCTCGGTCTATCTGCTTGCCAACCAGACGCTCACACTGCTCACCCATCCGGCTGCGTTCGAGGCGATCCGCAGCGACCGCAGCCTGATCGCGCCCGCCATCGAGGAGGCGATCCGCTACGATGGGCCGGTGGAGCGCGCCACGATGCGCTTCGCCGCCGAAGACATCTGTTTGCATGGTCAGACGATCCGCCGCGGGGATGCGGTCAGCCTGGTGTTGGCGTCGGCGCATCGCGACGAACGCGTCTATCGAGAGCCGGAGCGCTATGATCTGGCGCGCAGCGGCCCCCGGCACCTCGGCTTCGGCCTCGGCGTTCACTATTGTCTTGGCGCTCCGCTGGCGCGGCTCGAGGCGCGCGTGGCCATCGAAACGTTGTTGGAGCGACTGCCCGATGTGCAATTGGACGTTCCCTATGAGGCGTTGCGCTGGCAGACCAATCCGATCGTGCGAGGCCCCAAAGCGCTCCCCTTGCGATGGCGGCCTCCGGCTCTTCAGCGTTGATCTGACCTTGCCGGCGGCGGTCTTCACTTTCGGGCGATCGATTTATCCGTGATATACTGATACATATGTACGAGGAGCAGGCTGCTTCAACCATTCCCTTGCCAGAAAGTCGCTCCGGTCGCCTCCTCTGGCGTCTCATCGAGGCGTCGCCTGTCGCGGTGGCGGCAACCTCTCAAGACGGTGTGATTCTATACGTCAATCAAAAACTGGCCGACCTCTTCGATTACGAGGTCAACGAGCTGGTCGGACAAGAGATCGAGATCTTGATGCCGGAGCGCTATCGTGGCGATCACCGCATCTATCGTGCGATCTTTGCAGAAAATCCCCGCACCCGTCCCATGGGATCGGGGCTGGACTTGGTCGGGCGTCGACGCGACGGCAGCGAATTTCCTATTGAAGTCGGCCTGAGCTACTATCGCACAGCAGACGGCCTGATCATTTTGAGCGCCGTGACGGACATCACGCGACGCAAGCAGACAGAGGAACTGCTCGAGCGTCGCGTTGAGGAGCGCACGCGCGAGATCGAACGGCGCCGCCGCGTCGCCGACAGTCTGCGCGACATTCTGCGCGTGCTCAACTCCAACCGCCCCCTTCAAGAAATTCTCGATTTGATCGTTGCGCAGGCGCGTGAGCTGTTGCATGCCGACGCCAGCGCCATTTACCAGCTTCACGATGAAAATAAGCCGTTGCGTTTTCAGGCGGGCGTTGGCATTGCTCCAGAGCATTTCAGTGCGGCGTATGACGGCAAAGGATCAAATCTGCTCGCCGTGCAGCGTTGGGGACAGAGCACCGATGTGCGTGAGGTTCTCTTCAACCACAGCGAGCGCGCAACGCTTCTCTTCCATACGGACGATGAAGGGTATTGCGCCCAACTGGCCGTGCCGCTCAAGCTCAAGGACGAAATCTACGGCGGTCTGATGCTTTATTATCGCGAGCCGCGACGTTTTTCTCCAGAAGAGATTGAGCTGGCGGTGATGTTCGGCGACCAGGCTGCGTTGGCGATCGAGAATGCGCGATTGCGCGTTCAAGCCGAACAGGCGGCGGTGGCGGCCGAACGCAACCGCATCGCTCGAGACATGCACGACTCCGTCACACAGACGCTCTTTTCGGCGAGCCTGATCGCCGAAGTGTTGCCGCGACTGATGCAGCGCCAGCCGGAGGAGAGCCTACGCAGGCTGGAGGAGCTGCGGCAGTTGACGCGCAGCGCCCTGGCCGAAATGCGCACCCTGTTGCTGGAGTTGCGCCCTGCGACACTGATGGAAGTGAGCATCGAGGAGTTGCTGCGCCAGCTGACGGAGGCTGCCCGCGGCCGTGCGCGCATCCCGATCGAGCTACGCATAGTCAGCGACGGCGAGCTGCCGCCGGATGTCAAAGTGGCCTGCTATTATGTGGCGCAGGAGGCGCTGAACAACATTGTGAAACATGCTCGCGCTCGGCGCGCGGAAGTCTTTTTCACCTCCAGCCTTGAACAGGCGCATCTATGCGTCCGCGACGATGGGCAAGGTTTCGACTTGAGCAGCGTGACGCCGGAGCACATGGGGCTGGCGATTATGCGCGAGCGCGCAGAGTCTATCGGCGCCACGCTGACCATCGAAAGCGCGCCGGGTGCGGGCACCGGCATCACGCTAGTGTGGAAGAAACTCGATAATCTGTCCGTATGATGTACAGAGCCACCCATTCCAGCTCAGCGAACTCGCAAAACCTACCGATTCGGGTGATGGTCGTCGACGACCACGCTGTGGTGCGCAGTGGACTGGCCGCATTTCTGCTCGCCTACGATGATCTGGAGCTTGTCGGCGAGGCGGCCAGCGGCGCCGAGGCGCTGGCGATGGCCGAACGGTGCCGGCCGGACGTTGTGTTGATGGACTTGGTCATGCCGGAAATGGACGGCGCCACCGCCACACGACGGTTGCGCGAGCGTCACCCAGAGATTCAGGTGATCGTGCTGACCAGCTTCAAGGAAGAGGACATGGTTCAGGGCGCGCTGGCCGCAGGCGCCATCGGCTATCTGCTCAAAAATGCTTCCGCCGACGAGCTGGTGAACGCCATCCGCGCTGCGCGCATGGGGCGCCCGACGCTGGCGCCGGAGGCGACCCAGGTCTTGATCCACAGCGCCACCCATCCGAAACATCTGCCTTTGGGCCATGACCTCACCGAGCGTGAGCGCGACGTGCTCGCCCTGATGGTGACCGGTTTAAACAACAACGAGATCGCCGAAAAGTTGGTGGTCAGTCGCTCGACGGTGAAATATCACGTCAGCAACATTCTTTCAAAACTCCAGGCCGCCTCGCGCACCGAAGCAGTCGCCTATGCCCTGCAGCAAAAATTGGTCGACTTCCCTGCAGATAGGGAATCGAGCGGAAACTTGTAACCCTTCAAGAAATTCCAAAGCAATTCTGCAAATAGCGGCATTTTCATCATTCCACCGCCAATTATATCGGTGGCGCCGATGCTTCAAGCTCTCTCAGAAGATGGCGAAGGAGATGGCATGGCAATGTAGAGATCGATAAGCGCAGTTGAATCGAAATATTTACGCCTCTAAACTCTTTCGTTCACCCCGACCATCGCTTTGTCTTCAGCTTCACCTTACAGGCTCCGCCCAAATTTTTGAAAAATTGGCCGTAGCAGCATCCAAAAGTCATGCTATGATCGCCTTCGCTTATGAAGATGGCGTTTGTGTTTGGGCATGATTTTTATCCATTCGTTGGGTCCATTGTAGCGGACGACGATTCTACGCAGAGAGGATGGAAGTGCACGAGGCGGATTCCTCGCCTATATGCACAGGAGACGCCTCCCATTTCTTCACTGCAATTCCCGGGAGCGACAAATGACGCAGTCTTTGGTGGAGCATCCGCTGCGCCGGACGTTTGCGCGCATCGGCCACATGCATCGATACATTCAGGTGCGATTGGGCGAGACCGATGAAGTCGGTTGGATTGCGCCGATCGACCTATTCACCCCCGGCGCGGTTGCGTTGCAAAAAATGATCGACGCTGCGCAGAAACGCTTGCGCACAGAAGCGGCGAACATCATTGCAGGCGCCTTACTTCAAGAATATCAATGGCCGTTGATCGCCAGCGCCATTGCCGGCTTTTTGATCGATCGTCGCGTGCCGGATATGAGTCTACAGAACGTGCGACTCCGGCTGCCTTCGCAAGAGAGCAAAACACAGGAAGTGCACGAGTCGATTGCCTATTGCTGCGGCCGCTTCGCCGCCTTGCCGGATGATCCGGCGGCCGATCACCCCGATGCCTGGATTGTGCCCGATCCGGATGCGCTGCGCGCCTATTTGCGTGCAGGCATTGAGGCGCATATGGGGTGGGTGATCGGGCGGTTGAGTCAATATCTGGGCTGCAGCGAACGAGGCCTGTGGCCGTATGTGACCGATCGTTGTGGAGGCATGCTTTGCTGGCTCATGCAGCAACAGCAGCGAACCGCAGCCTCGGAAGACATTGAAGAGGAATTCCAGGCGTTGCTGAAGGTGTCTGGTTCGCCTTTGAACAACAAAAAGGCGGGGCTTTTTGCATTGACCTATCGGGATTGCACGCGTGTCTTTTTGAATCGGGCCACTTGTTGTTTCTGGTACAAGACCGAGGGCGGAGACTATTGCGCCAACTGTCCACATCGCACTCAAACCGATCGTCATCAGCGACTGCTGCAATCCATCGTCTTGGAATATGAAAAGCGTGCATAAAGCGCTTTTGCGTCGATGTTTTTACAAATTTCGTCGACCAAAATGCATTTTTACCAATTCAGTGAACGTTTCCATTCGTGGAATGTTCACCCGAAAACAGAACTGAAGGAGTTTTATATGAACAGGCCAAGAAGGAATCTTTTGCAAGGGATGTGGTTGCTGCTTGCGCTTTGGATCGGCGCTTGCTCGACTCCAACTCCTTCTATAACGAACTGAACTACGAGGCGATTGCTTGCGTTGCAACCCGACCTGATCGTGGCTACACATTCCGGCATCACCGCCGAGGAGTACGGGGTGCTGTCTCAGATCGCTCCCACCTTGGCGCAATCGGGTGAATTTGACGACTTTGGCATGCCTTGGCAGGAGCAAACGCGCGTTATCGGACAGGCCTTGGGGCGTAGCGGCGAGGCCGAGGCCCTGATCGCCGATGTCGAGCGGCAAATTGAAGCCGCAGCCAATCCGGCGTTTGCAGGCAAAACCATCGCTTGGATCACCCCCGCCGCTGCGCCCGGCAAGTTTGGGGTCACCGGCCCCAACACGCCGCCGATGCGTTTCCTTGCAACGCTGGGATTCGCCTATCCGACGGAGGTGGCAGAGTCCATCGGCGATCAATGGTCGCTTCGCATCAGCAGCGAACGTCTTGATCTCATCGACGTCGATGTGTTGATCGTGCGCACGCCAACGCAAGAGTCGTTGGACGCAGTGAAAGCGGCCCCGCTTTTCCAACAATTGCAGGTGGTGAAGGACGGTCGCGTCATTTTCTTCGTCGGCGATGACCCCATCTACGGAGCGCTCAGCTTCAGCACGGTCAACAGCCTGCCGTACGTAATCGAACATCTGACGCCGATGTTGCTAGACGCAGTCAATAAGCTGTAGCGCATTGCACTGATAGGTGTTGAAAAATCAGAAATTGTCTTTTGCCGTGCATTTGTTGATGGACGATGAAGCTGGCAGAACTGAAGGCGCTTGCGGGTGAAGAGTTCGGCCGTGCATTTGAACACGCACGGGCCTGCAATGGGCGAATGCCTCCACCGCCGACTCCTTGTGGCGAATGTCTGGCGGCTTTTGGGAAGAAATTGCAGTGGCGAACCGGAAATGCAGCAGCGAGGGCTGCAGCGCAACGGCTCTGTCCACAGAAACTGGCCGAATATGCGTTGCGGGCCGACCTGGCGGCGATGTGGGCGTTGTTTTACATCAATGAAAAATTTCGCAATCGACGCAATCCGAGCGCAGCCGGTCGGGCGCACTACTTGGTGACGGCTACAAAACTCCTAATGCATCTACAGGTACAGAAAGAATCTACAGGTACAGAAAGAATGTTGAGGACGGCTTTATGAACTACACCGGACCTAAGGTCAAATTGTCGCGTCGACTCGGCGTGCCTCTCACGCCAAAGGCGGCGCGTGTGATGCAGCGACGCCCTTACCCTCCGGGCCCACATGGCAAGGCGCAGGGAGGTCGCCGCAAGCTTTCGGACTTCGGGCGTCAGCTGCTGGAGAAGCAGAAGCTGCGCGCCCAATATAACATTCATGAACGACAGATGCGCAATTATGTGGCGAAGGCCATGCGCAAATCGGGGATCACCGGCGAGGTCTTGGTGCAACTGCTCGAGTCTCGGCTAGATGCTTTCGTGCTGCGCGCCGGTTTTGTCAACACCATCTATGCAGCCCGTCAGTTCGTGTCGCATGGGCATGTGCGCGTCGACGGCGAACCTGTAAATTTGCCCGGCTATCAGGTCAAACCCGGGCAGATCGTCAGCGTCAAAGAAAAAAGTCGCCGCATGCCTTTGGTCCAAGAGAGTTTGCGCAACGCCAACCCGCCCGCTTATGTGGCGCTCGACAAAGAGGCGTTTTCTGCGCAATTGGTGCGCCTGCCGCAGCGGGATGAAGTGCCGGTGATCTGTGATTTGCAATTGGTGATCGAGTATTACTCACGTTGATTCAAATAGGGAGATTTTCAATGCGGATTCGCTCGTTATTTTCGCCCCTTTTGATTGCCGCTTTGTTTTTGGCTGCGTGTGCGTCGACCGCCGCACCCACGGCCGAAACACCCGTCGCATCTTCCCAGACTTCGGCGACAACGGCTTCTGTCGCTCAAGAGACGTTTCCTGTCACAATTGAACATAAATTCGGCGTCACCACGATTCCGAGTGAGCCGAAGCGCGTGCTTTCTCTAGGCTTCAACGACCAGGATCCCATTCTGGCCATGGGCGTCACGCCGATCGGCGTGCGCTATTGGTTCGGCGATCAGCCCAACGGCGTCTGGCCCTGGGCCACTTCCTACATTCAAGGGGATCCACCCGTTCTGCTCAACATGCCTTACGGAGAGCTGAACTATGAGGCCATCGCCGCCTTGCAGCCGGACTTGATCATCGGCGTTTCGGCGGGTTTCACCGAGCAAGAGTACGCTACCCTGAGCGAGATTGCGCCCACCATTGCCCAAAGCGATGCATATGTGAATTTCGGTGTGCCTTGGCAGGAACAGACGCTCGTCATCGGTCGAGCCTTGGGCAAAGAGGCGCTTGCCAAAGAGAAAGTGGCGGAAATGGAGGAACGCTTCGCCGCACTACGTGCTCAATACCCCGGATTTGCAGGAAAGACTGCAGTGATCGCTTCGCTGTCGTCCGACGGCCAATTCCTCTTCTCGGGTGAGCAACATGAACGCATGCGTTTTTTGACCTCACTGGGCTTTGTGTTGCCACCCGCACTGGCCGAGATCGCAGGCGACTCTTTCTACGGCGCCATCAGTGGAGAGCGGCTCGACCTGTTCGACGTCGATGTGCTCATCTGGACGGGCAGCGCTGAAGAGCGTCGGGCCATCGAAGCCAACCCGGTTTATCAATCCCTCAAGGTGGCTCAGGAAGGCCGCGTGATCTGGCTCGACTCTTCCGGCAAGGATGACTTAGCCGGCCCGGCGCTGGTCTTCAGCAGTGTGTTGAGCTTGCCGGTAGCCTTTGACCAATTGGTGCCGCGCCTAGCCGACATCCTAGGGCTGGAGCCGGTGAGCGCAGCCGGTGAAAGGTGCAAGGCAGGCTTCCGTCTTTTCGACCACGCATTGCTGGCGACCGATCCGGTCTGCATTCCCGACAATCCACAGCGCATTATTGCGCTGGATGTCGCCTCCGCCGAGTTGACGTTGATGACGGACAAAACATTGTTGGCCACGAGCGGCTGGCTTTTGCGAGAACTGCCGGTGATGCTTCCCCAGTTCGCCGACAGGTTGGCTCCGGTGGAGGACGTTGGCTATCCTGCCAACTTGGAAAAGGTACTCGCACTCAAGCCCGACTTGATCCTGGCCGTAGGCGGCACCGGTGCAGGTGAGACCATCGATGTGGACCAGGCGCTCGCGATCGCCCCGGTCGTGATCGCCGATCCGGTCATTTACAACGATTGGAAGCTCGGCACGCAGTTTTGGAGCGAAGCGTTAAACGTCCCCGATCTCTACACCAAGATGAAAGCCAATTACGACGCGCGCGTTGTCGAGTTGCAAGCTGCCCTAGGCAATCCATCCGCCCTCAAGGTCTCGGTGGTGGCCGCCAGCACCTACGGCATCTCCTTGTGGATGCCCGATACACCTCCCGGCGCCATCCTGACCGATGTAGGGCTTTCTCGTCCTGAAGCGCAGTCGCTCGTCGGCGACGCTGCGCAAGCGCGTTATGGAGCCGGCCAATATATTTCTATTTCCGAAGAGCGGCTCGACTTGGCCGATGGAGATGTCATCTTCTACTTCACATATGCCTCCGCCGATCCGGAGACGACGGCAAAGGAGACGGCTTTTATCAAGTCGCTGGAGGAAAAACCTCTGTGGCAGGCGTTGAAGGCAGTCAAGAACGGGCGCGCTTACTTTGTTCCGGGCTACTGGTGGCGCTCCCAGACCTATCTTTTGGCCAACAAAGTCATCGATGACCTCTTCACTTACCTGACCGACACGACTGCCACGACGCCGGTGTTGAGTAGACAATAAGAAACCGTTGGCAAAAACAGAAGGCATCAGGAGGGAAACAGTGATGAATGCCAATGCTACGGACCATCTAGCCGACGTCAATCGAACTGCGCCGCCTGAACGAGATAGACAGACCGCTCAGCAGCTTTTCAACGCCATCAGCACTCGACGTAGCTTTGGCTTGAAAGACCTCTCCCCAGAGCCGATCGATCGTGCGCTGGTGGAACAGATGCTCGAAGCCGCCAACTGGGCGCCTAGCCACGGCCAGACCGAACCTTGGCGCTTTGTAGTCTACAGCGGGGAGGCGAGACGGATCATCGGCGACGCCTTTGCGACGGCTTTTCGGCTTCTGAATCCCAACAGCCCCTCCACAGAGGTCGGGGAGCGCAATCAGCGCGACCGCGTCTGGCAGGCTCCGGTGTGGATTGCGCTCGGAATGCAATCCGATCCCAAAATGCCGGAATGGGAGGAGCTGATTGCTTTTGGCTGCGCCGTGCACAACATGCAATTGATGGCAAGCGCTTTGGGACTGGCCAGTAAATGGAGCAGCGGCGCGCCGGCGACCCACCCTTATGTCGCAGAGGTCGTGGGATTTGCCCCGTTCACACGGCTATACGGTTTCCTTTACGTAGGATGGCCGGCCATTCCTTGGCCGCAGGGAAAGCGCCGCCCGTTGGCAGAGAAGGTGCGTTGGGTGGAGTAGAAGTTTTAAAACCTGCGCTTGTTTTCGCAAGACTTGTCGAAATATGGCCGTTCAGTTCAAGTTTTAACAATCTTGAAAGAGGGGTTTATGCACAACAACGTTGCAAATCGGTTGCTTTCCCTTTTGATCGTTCTCGGCGTGGCGTTGCTGACGGCGTGCGCGCCGATTATGACGCCATCCGCTTCTGTAAATAGCGAAGCTGCAACCGGCGAAGGCGCAAGCGCCGCAAACGAGGAGGCCGCCATCGCAACGCCGGCCACCGAGCAAGCGACGCCGGTCGCCGAGGCCGCCACTCGCACCATCACCGACGCCAAAGGCAACCGGGTCACGATCCCTGCCGAACCTCAACGCATCGTCACCCTGACCGAGATCGAGCTGGACAGCCTTTTAGCGTTGGGCGTGAAACCGGTGGGGTCGGTCAACGGTCGCGGACAACCTGGACTACCGGCCTACCTAGGAAATCAGATCGAAGGCATCGTGTCTGTCGGCTCGCTGGCCGAACCTTCGCTGGAGCAGATTGTGGCGCTTGAACCCGATTTGATCCTGGCCGGCTCCATGATCTCGCAAATCGAGGCACTGGCCCCAGAGCTAAGTAAAATTGCGCCCGTCGTCGCAACCTTCCAAACAGGCGATGACTGGAAGACCGCTTTTCAGAGCATCGCCAATGTGTTAAATCTCAATGCTCGCGCAGATGCGTTTTTGGCCGAATATGACCAACGGGTCAACTCCATTCGCGCCATGATTCCCGCGGGGGCAGAGGCTGCCGTCGTTCGGTGGATGCCGCAAGGGCCGGTGGTGATGATGCCTCAAACCTTCGCCAACCGTATCTTGGCCGACGTTGGATTCACGCCGCCGGCCGAGTTGCAGACGCTGGCCGGCAGCCACGGCGCCCACTCCGATCCGCTCAGCCTGGAGGCGCTGGAATCGATCGATAAAGATTGGCTCTTTGTCGGTGCATTAAATGCAGAGGGATCCGCCGCACTGGAAGAGGCTTTAAACGATCCGCTGGTTCAATCCTTAGATGTGGTGAAGCAAGGACATCTCGTCTTGGTGGACGGCGCTGTGTGGACCAGCATTGGCGGGCCTCTGGCCGCCTTGCAGGTCCTGGACGTTGTCGAACAGGCGGTGAGTGCGCCATGAGCAAGGATTCCGAGTTCCCGGCTCGATTCGTGGTCGGCATTGGACGTCATGTCAATGTCGACCACCACTTTCCTCAAAAACCACGGCCCAGCCTGCACTATCTGTTGGATCGCTTCATCCCCGGATTGCATTGGCCGTGGATGGCGATCCAACGACCGCACCCGACTCCCGTGGTTGATAGCGCTGCTGCACAACTGTGGTGTTGCGCAGCTTAATCGTTTTTATTAGCGACACCAGGAGCTTTCCGATGACTGCAACGACCTTGACAGGCCATTCATCTCCAACGACGGCAAACCCTGCTCGGCGGCGCCGCTCCACGGCGTTGCTGTTGATCGGCATTCCCATCGGCCTGGCGCTTCTGGCCTTGGCGATGATCGGTAGCATCGCCTTCGGCGCAGCAGAGATTTCCCCTCGCGTCGTGGTGGAGGCCATTTTTGCCTTCGACGCAACCAACACACAACATTTAATTATTCAGACGCTGCGCATCCCGCGTGCAGCAGTGGCGGTCATGGTGGGCGCCTCGCTGGCCGTGGCCGGAGCGATTATGCAAGGATTGACGCGCAATCCACTGGCCGACCCGGGCATCCTCGGTATCCAGACAGGCGCTGCGCTCGGCGTGGTGGCGGCGGTCTATTTTTTTAATATCGGCACGTTGTCTCTCTATGCGCTGTTCGCTTTCGCCGGCGCGTCCTTGACCGCAGCCGCGGTTTACGCCCTGGGCTCCATCGGCCGAGGAGGGCCGACGCCCTTCAAGCTGACCATTGCAGGAGCGGCGCTGACGGCGCTCCTATCTTCGCTAACTACATTGATTCTGTTGTTCGACCAGACAACCCTAGAAGAAGTGCGCTTTTGGATGGCCGGCTCGGTGGCAGGCCGCGATCTCAATTTGCTCTTTCAGGCGATGCCCTATCTCACAGGAGGCCTGGTGCTCGCAATGGCGCTGGGACGGCAAATTACGACGATTTCTCTCGGCGAAGACGTTGCCAAAGGTCTAGGGCAGAACACTGCCTGGGTCAAAGGAGCGTCGGCGATTGCCGTCGTGTTGCTGGCCGGCGGGGCAGTGGCGGTGGCCGGCCCCATCGGCTTTATCGGTCTGGTGATCCCGCATGTGGTGCGGGCTTTGATCGGCGTCGATTATCGATGGGTGCTGCCCTATGCCGCCATCATCGGCGCCATCTTCTTGTTGGTGGCCGACGTTGCCGCGCGCATGGCGCTACGCCCGACGGAGCTGCCCGTTGGCGTGATGACTGCGCTGATCGGCGGCCCCTTCTTTATCTATCTGGTGCGCTGGAGAGTGAAACGATGACAACGGAACCTTGGGTGGTTGTGCGCACCGCGCGGCCGCCGATCTCATTGCGTATCGATCGTCGCGTGCCTCCTGTGCTCCTTGCAGTCATTCTGGCCACACTGGCGTTGATGGTCATCAATATGGGCGTCGGGGAATATCCGATTGCGCCCTTGGACGTCATCAAAACGATTCTCGGGATGCCCACCGACAACGCTGACTATCACTTCGTGGTCAATGTTCTTCGTCTGCCCCGCATGCTGGTGGCAGCTTCAGTGGGGTTGGCCCTCGGCGTCGCCGGCGCCATCATGCAGGGCATCACGCGCAATCCTCTTGCCGAACCCGGCATCATCGGCATCAGCGCCGGCGCCGGCTTGGCCGCCGTCACCTTGATCGTCGTCGTGCGCACGAGCCCGGCGAGCCTCGTGCCTTTGGCCGCCTTTGTCGGCGCAGCGCTGGCTGCGCTGCTTATCTACCTGCTGGCCTGGCGCAAAGGGGACTCGCCCATCCGCCTGGTGTTGGTGGGCATCGGTCTCGGCTCGGTGACCGGCGCATTGACGACGCTGATGATGACCTTCGGCGACGTTTACGATGTGCAGCGCGCCATGGTTTGGCTTACCGGCAGCGTCTACGGACGTTCCTGGGCTGAATTTTGGGCGTTAGCGCCTTGGGTGGCCGTCTTTGTGCCGGCGGCGTTGCTATTGGCGCGCGATTTGAACGCTTTCAACCTCGGGGAAGATGTTGCGGGCGGATTGGGCAGCCGAGTCGCTCTAAAGCGCGGCTTGTTGTTGCTGACCGTCGTGGCGCTCGCCGGCGCAAGCGTCGCCGCTGCAGGGGCCATTGGTTTTGTCGGTTTGGTCGCTCCGCATTTGGCGAGGCGCCTCGTCGGGCCGCTGCACGAGGGCGTGCTCCCCATTTCCGGCGTGCTCGGCGCATTCATCGTCGTTGCCGCCGATTTGGCGGGACGCACCGTGCTGGCGCCGATCGAGCTGCCCTGCGGCCTGGTGACGGCCGCCATTGGCGCGCCTTTCTTTATCTATTTGTTGATTCAAGGATACAAACGGTAGACCATGTTGAAAGCAAGAGATTTGACGCTCGCGTACGACAAGACCGTCATTATCGAGGCATTGGGATTAACGATTCCCGGCGGCAAGATCACGGCGCTGGTGGGTCCCAACGGCTGCGGCAAGAGCACCTTACTGCGCGGGCTGGCAAGGTTGCTGAAGCCGCGCGGAGGCGCAGTGTTGCTTAACGGCCAGGACATTCATCGCCTGCCCACGCGTGATCTGGCCAAACAGCTCGGCATTTTGCCCCAAGGGCCGGTGGCGCCGGAGGGGTTGACCGTCCGCGAGTTGGTGGCTCAGGGGCGCTATCCTCATCAGTCGTGGCTTCAACAATGGGCTGCAGAGGATGAGGCTGCAGTGAACAAAGCGTTGGAGATCACCGGGATGATGGCGCTGGCCGATCGCCCGGTCGATGCGCTTTCCGGCGGCCAGCGTCAGCGCGCTTGGATCGCCATGACGCTGGCGCAGGAGACCGCCATCATCCTGCTTGATGAACCGACCACCTTCCTCGACCTGGCGCATCAGATCGAAGTTTTGCATCTGCTGGAACGGTTGAACCGTGAAGAAGGACGCACGATCGTGATGGTGGTGCACGATCTCAATCATGCAACGCGCCATGCACAGCACATCGTGGCGTTGCGCAACGGCCGCATCGTCGCCGGCGGCGATCCCCGCACCGTGGTGACACCGGCGCTGCTGCGCGAGGTCTT
>JANWYX010000003.1 GCA_025055055.1 Caldilinea sp.
GACGCTGGCGTTGATGGCGCTGATCTGGGCGGAGCTGCCTGCGCTGACCGGGCGTCCGCTACCGCGAGGGGTGACCGGCCAGATGAGCTTGACAGCTGTGCTGGCGCTGCTCAGCTTTCCGGCTTTTTGGAGCAACGGCTACGGGCTGACTGCGATCGGGAGCGCACGGCTGCCCCTCGGCTCGATGGCGGCGACATTCAACGGGCTGACCTGGTTTCTCTTCATTGCGCTGTATATACGCGCCACGCGTGGGCTGCGCGAGCGCCCGCTTCCCATCCAGTTGTGGGACTGGGCGTTGGCGCTGATGGGGCTGGCCTCGGTCGGCGCGCTCGGGTTGGTCGGCATGGTGATGACAAATGTGCGCGAGCCGCTTCTCCAGCAGATTTTTTTGCATCAGTTTCTCGATCTTTTTGCCGTGGGATGGTTCAACCTGGCCTTGCTCGGTTTGTTCTGGGCGAATCTGCCAGGCTCGGAGCGAGTCCGTCTGCCGGTTTTCAGTTTGGCGCTGTTGCTGATCCCGACCTTTCTTTTGGGCGTCTCACCCAGCCTGCTGCCTTCAGCTCTCTTCTGGGTGGCGGCGCCGGCCAACGCAGGCGCTGCGCTGGCTTTGGGCGTCCATGGCCTCCGGATCTGGCGGCGACGGCGCGAGCTGCCTGCTTTGACGGGCCTGGCGTTAAGCGGGTTGACCTCCGTGCTGGTCATCGCCTTTCTGATGCTCTGGCCGGGGCTTTGGGAGCACTTTGCGGGCGGCCAGATGCGCGTCTTCTATCTGCATCTTTTCTTGTTGCTCTGGGTGAGCACGGCGCTGATCGGACAGGTGCGACGCATCAATGTACCGGGTTCTGTCTTTCTGGGACGCTGGGTCAACTGGCTATGGAGCGCCGGCTCGCTTGTGATGGTGGGCGGGCTGCTGGGGCTTGGGCTAACGCCAAACCTAGGAATGCCCATGGTATGGTGGCTTCACATCACTGCATGGGGAAGCCTGGCGGTGGCCGGCGCAGGGACGTTGTTGTGGATAGAGAGCGTGAGCGCTTTCGCTCGAACAACTACGCTCTCGTCGGCTACGTCCCTGCGATCACCGTATTCTTGAGATTGATCGGCGCCTCGGAGGGCGCTTCCTGCCATTCGGGCAGCCAGAGGGTGAAGGTGCTGCCCTGGTTGAGCTGGCTGACGACGGTGATCTTGCCGTTGTGCGCCTGGGCGATGCGCTGGGCGATGCTGAGACCCAGGCCGCTCCCCCCCATCTCCCGGCTGCGCGCTTTGTCGGTGCGGTAGAAACGCTCAAAAATGGCGGCTTGCTGCTCCTCGCTGATGCCGATGCCGGTGTCGCTCACGCTGATGCGCACCCAGCCCTCGCGGTTCTCCAGGCTGAAGGTGATGACGCCACCTTCCGGTGTGTATTTCACGGCGTTTTCCGCCAGATTGACCAATACCTGGCGCAGCCGCTCGCGATCTCCGCGCACCAACGCCTGATCCTCGCTGCCCAGCCGCACTTCGAGCGCATCCGGCCTGCCCTTGTAGTGCTCCACCAGACGCCGCGTCTGCCGGTAGACGTCGAGTAACAAGGTGTCCATCTCGACCGGCGCCATCTGAATCTGCAGCGCGCCGCTGTCTGCCTGTGCCAGCAACAGCAGGTCACTGACCATTTTGTTCATGCGCTCGGCTTCAGCTTTGACTTCGTTCAGCGAGTCCTGTAAAAGCTCGGCCACTTCCGCCTGACTGAGGCTGTTGTTGCCGTGCGGAGCCGCCGCCATGCGTTGCAGCAGCTCGATGTTGCCCTGAATGGTGGTTAGTGGCGTGCGCAGCTCGTGGCTGACGTCGCCGATGAGCCGCTCCTGCGCTTGAAAAAGCTGTTGAATGCGGTCGAGCATGGCGTTGAAGGTGGCGGCCAGTCGACCGACCTCGCTGGCGTTGTCGCGGATGTCAATGCGCTTGCTCAGGTCATGGGCGCGCGTGATGGCGTTGGCCGTCTCGGTGATGGTATCGATCGGCGCCAGCGCGCGTCGCGCCAAAAACGCGCCGACGATGGCGGCCAAAACGATGCTGATCGTCGTGCCCAAGATCAGATAGCGGTTGACCTGAGTGAGTGCCGTCAGCGCCGTCGTGACCGGTTGGATGATCTGGACGGCGCCCATCAGTTGATTGTTGACGAACAGTGGCACCGTGTAGACTAGGAACGCAGCGCCGTCGCTCGAGATGTAATAGTAGCGATCGTCGAGGCCGGCGTTGATACGCGCCATTGTATCGGTATGATGGGGAATCGGAATGTCGCCCAGATTTTCGCTGCGTTTGAGCACGTTGCCCTCGGTGTCAAGCAGTTGGGCGCCCACGGAGGAGGCAAACAGTTCGACCTGCGGGAAAAAGACGTTGCCGGCACGGCTGCGGAAGACAAGTACGTCGCCTTGAAACTGTTGCGCCACAGCCGCAGCAATGTTGCGCGCCTGCAAGGCTGCGCTCTGTTCCAATTGATAGCGAAGGTTGGCCGCCAACGCAGAATAGACGGTGACGCTGAAGAGAATCAATGTGATTCCCAACAGCGCAGTGTACCAGAGGGTCAGACGTAAGCGTATGGTCATGTAGAAAAATGTTGGCGAACACCCGGCGCATTTTTCATCTGCGCCCTTTTACGCCCCCTCCCTCAACTTTCGCGCAGCGCATAGCCGACACCGCGTACGGTCTGGATCAGACGCGGTTTGCCGCCGGCCTCCAGTTTGCTGCGCAGATAGCGGACGTAAACCTCGATGATGTTGCTCTCGCCGCCAAAGTCGTAATCCCAGATATGCTCATAAATCATTTCGCGCGTGAGCACCTGGCCGGGATGACGCATAAAGAGCTCGAGCAAATCGAACTCTTTGGCGGTCAGCTCGATCAGCTGTCCCCCGCGAAAGACCTGACGCGTGCGTGGATTCAACTCCAGGTCGGCGTAGCGATACACCTCTGGCGCGTTCTCCATGCGATGGCGGCGAAAGAGCGCGCGCAGCCGCGCCAGCAGTTCGTCGAAGGCGAAGGGCTTGACCATGTAGTCATCGGCGCCTGCGTCTAAACCGGTGACGCGATCCGGCACCGAATCGCGCGCCGTCAACATCAAAATCGGCACGTTGGAGGCGCTGCGCAAACGACGACAGACTTCCAGACCATCCATCTTGGGTAGCATGATGTCGAGGATGACGGCGTCCGGCGGCGTCTCACGCGCCACGCGCAGCGCGGTCTCGCCATCTTCGGCGGTGTCCACGGTGTATCCTTCAAAAATCAGGCCGCGACGGAGCAGATCGCGAATGCGGCGGTCATCTTCGACGACGAGAATGCGTTCACCCATATCCGGCTTCCAAAAGAATGATCGGATGCATCTGTTATCTCGATTGTAGACAAGCCTGAGTGGTGTGTCAAATCATTCGATGTTTTCCCCTGTCCGCTTGCTTTTCCTCTTGTCTGTAGGTCGATGCTACAATCGAGGCAGGGCGTTGGATATACTCGCATGAAAGCGAGAAAAGCGGCTTTATAGTCGCCACGCAATGCATCCGCCGCTTGAAGCATAATCAAACGGTTCTCGCCATTCCGAAACCAAAGAGGAGTCGACCTATGACCGAACAAGGTATGACCGAACAAGCGTATCGCATCGAACGGGACAGCATGGGTGAGGTTCGGGTTCCGGCCAATGCCCTGTACGGCGCCCAGACGCAGCGCGCGGTGGAGAATTTCCCGATCAGCGACCTGCGTTTTCCGCGCATGTTCATCCGGGCCCTTGGTCTGATCAAGGCGGCGGCTGCCGCCGTCAACCACGACCTGGGGCTGATGGAGGCCGACATGGCCGAAGCGATCCAGGCGGCTGCCAAAGAGGTGGCGGAGGGAAAGTACGATGATCAGTTTGTGGTCGACATTTTTCAGACGGGTTCGGGCACAAGCACCAACATGAACGCCAACGAGGTGCTGGCGACGCTCGCCGGCGCGCACCTGGGCCGCAAGGTGCATCCCAACGACCATATCAACATGAGCCAGAGCAGCAACGACGTGATTCCAACGGCGATTCACGTCAGCGCCTATCTGGCCGTTCATGATGAACTGCTGCCGGCGCTGGCGCACCTCCATCAGACGCTACTGGACAAAGCCGCTGCCACCGATCACATTGTCACCACCGGCCGCACCCATCTGATGGACGCTATGCCGGTGCGCATGGGGCAGATGATCGGCGGCTGGGCGAGCCAGATTAAACACGGCATTGAACGCGTGGAGTCGGCGCTGCCCAGGCTGGCGGAGCTGGCGCAGGGCGGCACGGCGGTCGGCACCGGCATCAACGCGCATCCGGAGTTCGGCCGCAGGTTCGCCGCCAAACTGGCCGAATGGACCGGGCTGCCCTTCGTGACCAGCTCCAACTACTTCGAGTCGCTAAGCTCACAAGACGCCGCCGTCGAGCTGAGCGGGCAGTTGAACACAGTTGCGGTTAGTCTGACCAAGATCTGCAACGACCTCCGCTGGATGAACAGCGGCCCCATTGCCGGTCTCGGCGAGATTTCGCTGCCTGCGCTGCAGCCCGGCTCCAGCATTATGCCCGGCAAGGTCAACCCCGTCATCCCGGAGGCGGTGCTGATGGTCTGCGCACAGGTGATGGGCAACCACGTCACCATCACGTTGGGCGGACAATCGGGCAATTTCCAGCTCAATGTGATGCTGCCGGTGATCGCCTACAACCTGCTCCAGAGTATTTCGCTGTTGGCGAACGCCAGCCGCGTGTTGGCCGACAAGGCCGTCGCCGGCTTTACGGTCAATGAAGAACGCATTGCCAACCTGGTCGGGCGCAATCCGATTTTGGTCACTGCGCTCAATCCGGTCATCGGCTATGAGAAAGGCGCAAAGATTGCCAAGCGCGCCTATGCCGAAGGTCGCTCGCTGAAGGAAGTGGCGTTGGAGGAAACCGATCTGTCGCCGGAGGAGCTGGATCGCATCCTCGACCCGCGTGCGTTGACCGAGGGCGGCATCCATGAATAGGCCATGTGCGTAGAGGACAAAAAAGCTCCGGCGTTCGCCGGAGCTTTTTTGTTTGCGCTGTCGCCGAGCCGCCCGACCGTTTTACTTGAGATAGTTGGCCGGGTTGTACGGTACGCCGTTGTAGCGGATCTCGAAGTGTAGGTGGGGGCCGGTGCTGTTGCCGGTGCTGCCCATGGTGCCGATCTGTTGACCGCGGCTGACCGTTTCGCCGGGCTTGACGAAGACCGAATTCAAATGGGCATACAGGGTCGTGAAGCCGTTGCCGTGATCGATAATGACGTGGTTGCCATAACCGCCGTTCCAGCCGCCGCCGGCTGTCACGACAAAACCGGAGTCGGCTGCACTCACCGGCGCGCCTAACCGGCCGGCGATGTCAATGGCGGGATGCGCTCGCCAGTATCCCTGACTGATATAGCCGGCTGCCGGCCAGCTGAAGTTGCCCGAACCGGCCACAGCGCCGGGAGGACGTTGGACGGAATAAGCTGTCGACGCTGCTGCGCCTGCAGCAGGGGCCACATACGGCTTCACGCCGCCGGGCACAATGATCTCCTTGCCGATGGGCAAGGGATCGTTGATGCTCTTGATACCGTTGCCTGCAAAAGCGACGATCGCCTGCATATCGGTTTTGTAGCGGCTGGCGATGCCCGAGAGCGTGTCTCCTCGTCGGACGACGTGCAAAACGCCGTCTACGGGCAGGATCCGCACCTGATCCCCAATGCGCAACCTGTCTGGATTTTGTTCAATAAAATCGTTCGACCACATCAGCGTCTCAGGCTGGAGGCCGAACCTTTTTGCAATGCCCAACACTGTGTCGCCCGCCTTCACGGTGTAATAGGAAATGGTGGTGGAAGAGGGCTCCTGTGCACCGGCTTTCGGCGACCTCTCTACAAATCCCCATACCATGTTAGGTCGCAGCGAGTCACCTCCATAGTCGAAGGCTAGATTTGCCTGACCGGCGAGGCTCTGCCCAGAGGCTGCGGCCCCTCCTGACAGCTGGGCGGACGGGGTAGGTTCCAGACTCAACTCCCATTCAGGTATGGTGATCTGGCTGAGAATTAAGACAACGGCTGCAACGGTCAGCACCGAGAGATGCCCCGCAAGGCGCAAGGGTGTGACCTGATCGGTCAACAGACGCTGCATCTGATCGTTGACACGCTGCAGCGCCTGCTCAAGCGCGCTGAGGTGGGTAAATCGCACGTTCGGAAAGGGAGGAAAGGCCGTGTAGCTCGCCGGAGAGGGAGACTCTCGGTGCGTTGAAACCAAATTGGTCGAAGCGGGGGTGGTTGTCAGGTAATCGAGGGGCTGTTGTCGCAGAGAGAAATCTTCTTTGTTCTGTGCGCTGTTTGGGCGATGCCTGGCGCCGTTTGGATGAGTCTGCTCAAAACCAACACCAGCTTCATTCGTCATATACGCTCTCTCCCTGGAGTCAGGTTCAGGCCGGTCGGCTGCAATTGCTCGGATTGAAACGGCACCCCGGTGAGCATCGTCGATTCTGCGTCGACTGAACCTGCTTTGCGTTAAGCCGGATGATGCAAGATCGGCTAAATCGGCGGCTTGTTTATGTTTGTGATGGAAGACCTATCGCCGCACAGATGAAGATTTTAGCACTTTGCATGAGGCGCGACAAGCGGCGAAAGGCTGTTTTGAGGAGAAAAAACGACGATCCTTGCAGAGTGTGCAAGGATCGTCGTTCAATCGTAGGCTTTTCGTAGATTAAGAATCTTGACGATTAGCGCTTCGTGAGCGTTTCGAGGAACTCGCGATTGTCGCGCGTGCGGCTCATGCGTTCGATGATCGGCAGGATCGCCTCGCTGCCGCCGCCCATGGCGTCGATCATGCGACGCAACGTGTACACCTTGGAAAGCGTCTCGGCGTCGAGCAATTTCTCTTCGGCGCGTGTGCCGCTGCGTTCGATGTCGAAGGCGGGGAAAATGCGACGCTCGGCCAATTTACGGCTCAAATGCAGCTCCATGTTGCCCGTGCCCTTGAACTCTTCGTAAATGACGTCGTCCATGCGGCTGCCGGTGTCGACGAGACAGGTGGCGATGATCGTCAGGCTGCCGCCCTCTTCGAGATTGCGCGCCGCGCCGAAGAAGTGCTTGGGTGGATAGAGCGCAGCCGGGTCGATGCCTCCGGACAAGGTGCGGCCGGACGGCGGCACCGTCAGGTTGTAGGCGCGCGCCAGCCGCGTGATGCTGTCCAGCAAGATCACGACGTCGCGCTTGCTTTCCACCAATCGCTTGGCGCGCTCTAGCGCCATCTCCGCAACGCGCACATGGTTCTGCACCGGTTCGTCGAAGGTGCTGCTGACGACTTCAGCCTCGACGGAGCGATCCATGTCGGTGACTTCTTCGGGCCGCTCGCCGATCAGCACGACCATCAGATGAATGTCTTTGTAGTTCGTGGTGATGCCGTTGGCGATGCGTTTCAGCACCGTCGTCTTGCCCGCTTTGGGAGGACTGACGATCAGGCCGCGCTGGCCGCGACCGATCGGCGCAAGCAAGTCGATCATGCGCGTGGAAATGACATTCGGCCGCGTCTCTAAGATGATCTGCTTGTTCGGAAAGATCGGGGTCAGCTTCTCGAAGAGCGGACGATTCTTGGCCTCCTCGGGGTCCAAGCCGTTGACGGCCTCCACCTTCAGCAGCCCGTGGTATTTTTCCGTCTCCTTGGGCGGCCGCACCTGCCCGATCACCAAGTCGCCCGTGCGCAGGCCGAAGCGGCGAATCTGGCTCTGGCTGACATATACATCTTCGGGGCCGGGCAAGAGATGGTCGCTGCGCAAAAAACCGATGTTGTCCTGGACGATCTCCAGAATGCCGCCGCCAAAGATGTAGCCGGCGCGTTCTGCGCTGGTGCGCAATAAGCGCATGATCAAGTCGTACTTCTTGAGCCGCGTGTATCCGGTCACGTTTGCTGCACGCGCGAGCTCGCGCAGTTCATCAAGGGTTAATTCTTCTAATTGTCCAATGGTCCATTGGTCCAGTGGAATACTTGTATCCAACATACTTTTATCCTTCTATGCACCTATGCAATTAAGTGAGGGTGATAACACCCCAATATATGTTGAGGCATTCATTTTGACGGTGTGCAATTTATTAACGGTGTGCACTGTTTTCTAACAACGAGTTGCAGCGCATCGTGAATTTTGTGGAGCTCACAGCTTGACGCCTGCTGCAACCACTCCCCGTCAACGCGATACGAATCCCGGTCCTCTGCAGGGAGGACGTTTGCCTAAATACAGTTCATGTGAAGCAACGCTGCGTTACGGTGGGAGTATCAGGTCTTTCCTTGTGGACGACTGGCAATGCAGACGACTAGGGAAACAACTCAGGGAAGTGGAAAATCCCAGCGAGAGGATCATCCCCGAATTCAATTGTTATATTATATCAACAGTAAGCTTCGCCGTCAACTCATTCAAATATTGAATTACAACGGGAAGCGTCACACGAGCCCAATGCAGAGGGCGGAGATTGCCGATTTGTGCACAATCCCCGCCCTACAAAGGCGACCGAGTTTTTGGAACGTATGAGCGTTTCACCAGTCCCAAACCCCGCCGATCTCACGCAGCGCTTCAACATCTAACAGCTTGATGCGTCGATAGCCTAGCTCGACCAACCCTTGCCGTTTGAAGTCGCGCAGGATGGCGCTCACCGTCTCCCGATAAGTTCCCAATCGGTCTGCCAGTGCCTGATGGCTGACGCCTTTGATCACGCCGCTTCCATCCTCGTCGAGTTCGATTAGGAGGGCAGCCAGCCGCTCGGGCAACTTTTTGTACGCGACATCCTCAAGGCTATTTTCAACCTGCATGAGTCGCATGCCATAGGTCTGCAACATGCCCCAGCCCAAGATCGGGTATTGCATGGTCATGTTGCGAGCCTCGCTGCGCGGGATCACCCACACCTGGCAGTCCTCGGCGGCCTCGGCAAAGACATTCGGGTCGCTTACACCGTTGAGCGCACCTTCGCCGAAGATTGCGCCCGGTTCAAGCGTGGCGATCACCAGACGGCGTCCTTCGTTGTTGGTGCACAACAAATTCACTTTGCCGCTCATAAGCACATACATGTGTGACGCCAGTGCTTCCGGAGAAGCTACCACCTCTCCGCGCTCGATACGCTGCACCGAGATCACCTTGTCGAAGGCCGGGTCTTCTTCTCTCAGCGCAGTTAGCATTTGGGGCATGCTGGCCATGCGCAGGTTGGTCGGAATCGCCGTATTCACACCTGTTGAGACACCGCCGGGTGCTTTTTGAAGTTCTCTCAGATTGGTTTTCATTGTTACTTTCCTCTGTATGCAAACACCTGTTGCTCGGTGAGATTTTCTTGATTGATATTTAAGTCAATCGATCTGAATCGATCGGATATGGATATTTGTTGGACAGGCGCTGTTTGTTGATGAGTTTTTACCAAATTGTTGATGAGTTTTTACCAAATTTGAACATTTGTCTAGTGCAAAACCTTTGCAATTATTTAACCATACTTGGGCGAATTTGTCTAGCCCCCAAAAATTAGAATTTTCTCATTTTTGCTTGTCTCTGCATCTGTTGCCGACGTCATTGCGGCGACAGGAATATCCATAGACGAGGTGAGGGATCGTGCGCAAACTTGCAAAAGACTCTTAAAAACTTTGCCTGTTTCCGATCCCAACGAAGTATACGCTAAAAAGATTAAAAGGGTATTGGAGAATTGTTTGCGATCGATTAGTGATCGGGAAAGAAGTAGATGCGAGGCAGCGCAAACGTGTCCTGCACAAAAGCTGTGCGATCTATGCGTCAGATGGATAAAGACCGGCAATTTCCTTTACAGGGTGGATCGCCATTCCAGAAACGCTTTCCAACGGGCGGACTGAGCGGGCGCCAGCAGTAGGTGGAGCTCCTTCTGGGCGTGATTCCAGAAAGGCGCCGCTTGCTCTGACGCCTCACGGGTCGCAAGCAATTCGGCAAGATGGAGCACCAAGCTGCGCACAGCAGGGGCGCTGCGCGCTAAATGGGTCGCCGCATCGGCGCCGGCGATGAAGAGTTCTCGATCTTCGTCGAACGGTCCGTCGCCGCCTTCCAGCAGTTGACGCAGATGACCTTCGCTGATCCGTTTCAACACGTCTGAAAAAATTTCGACCACGACTCGCTCTCCGGTGCGCACAGCCAGGGCTGCTGCTCGGCTGAAGCAATAATCGCCGGCTAAGATTGTGCTCCCCAGCACGGATGAATGCGCCGTTCCCCCTCGATCTGCCTCCCCGAGCCGGATATGGACGTTGATCGCAAGATGCAGCATTTCCAGGGCAGCCGCCAAGTCGATGCGCTGGCGGCGCGCCGCCTCGTCGTCCGGAGCGGGCATGCCGGCGGTGAGGACGAGCGCTCCGCGCTGTAAAGGATAGGTGCGACGCAGCTCTTGCGCCACCATCTGGCTGAAGGGCGGAAACAGATCCGTCAACGCCTCGTGGAGGGTTTGCTCCACTGCGTCGAGTTCGGTTTCCAGTTCCTGAAGGGCAACGTCGCTTTTGTTCATGGGCGGCACTTCCTTCTGCAGCAGTGTCATCAGCGATCGGATTGTTTGGCCGTTTGGCGACCTGCGATGGAAGGATTCTGTTTCGCCGAGGAACGAGTTTGCTCCGAAAACAGATCGCCGATGCTTTCCACCGCCTCTAAGGCGGTGGCGCCCAAGTAGACGCCTGCAATCTCATCCCGCAGCTCCGGACGCATATTGAAAGCACGGCCGCCGTAGCCGATGATCGGCCGCGGGGGATCGATGCTGGCCAGCATTTCACACAACGGCTGCAGGCCGAGCGCAGCCTCCACCGTCGTTGCACTCAAGAGCACCATCGCCGGCTTGACGTCTTTCACCTCCGCCACCAGATCTTCGACCGGCAGGTTTTGACCGAGGTAACGCACGGCGTAGCCTGCGCGACGGAGATAGATGGACAGAAGCAGGGCGCCCACTTCATGCAATTCTCCGGGGGCGCAACCCACCCAGATCGGCGGGCGGTCCGTCGCATTGGGCACAGCGCGCAAGATTGCGGCCAGCCGTTGAATTAGGTAATTGGTGGCGTAATGTTCGCGTGTAACGCTGAGTTCGCCTCGATGCCAACGTTCACCGATCTCCACCAACACATGCATGATAATGTGCTCGCCCACATGTTCGACCGGATAGAGCGCAAACGCGCGCGCCAGGATGGCCTCTGCTTCGTCTTCCTGATAGTTGAGCAGCGCGCCGAGCAGCGCCGTCTGGAGGTTGGCGAAATTCTCCAAATCGAAGCGCGAGGGCGCCGGAAGCGGTTGCAATTCCACTGCGCGGCCGGTCGGATCCGGCAGCGTCGTCTGCTCGTCTGCGTTCGCTTGTTCCATGATCGATTGCAGCCAGGCGACCGCTTGACTGATCGACATACCGGCGTCCACCTGCGCCTTGAGCCAGCGAATAATGGCGACGTCTCGATCGGAATAGAGACGATATCCGCTCTCTGAACGTTGCGGACGGCACATATTGTAGCGACGCTCCCACGCCCGGAGCGTGCTGGGGCTGATGTTGGTCGATTGCACCACAGCCTTGATGTTGTATAACGGAGTGGTTGAATAATCGTTCAGTCGTATCGATGCACCCACAACGCCATTCACCCTTGTTTTTACTCGTTTCCAGTTGTCTTTTGGTGTCAAACAGTTGTGTATCAACAATTCCGACGCCGACGAGGAACGTTATTTTCTGCAATGCTCGTCGTCGCTTTATTCGTTGTTCATGATAGCATAGGTATTGTACTAATTTTTTACAATCTTAGCACGGTCTTTAGGATTAGGCAATTCGATCGAAGTTTACGTAACGATTGGAGCCTGTCCTTCGCAGTCACGCCGAACCCGGCGCCAGAGGCAGAGTTCATCGTCCATCGACTTACCGAAACGCCGCCGGACTGGAAGGCTTTCGATGTTGCAGGGATTGTTGCGCCGCCAGTACGCTCGCCACCGCACGACGATCGTCCACCGCAGTGGCAAGCGGCGCCTCGCCGAGGCGGACGGCGGCCAGAAATCGGGCAACGCTTGCGCGATATGGATCGATAGCGTCGACCGAAAGGTGTTGCACCTCCTCCCCGCGTTGCAATGCAAGTCGGCTATCCGGATCGCCGGGCCGACAGTATAAAGCAGTCAAACGACCGGTCTCCCCGTAGACCGTGATGCGCGTCGGCGCATGCGGCAGCACAAAGGAATCGTGAACGATCGCCGGCGTTCCTCCGCGGAGTCGCAGAACGCTGAGCGCGTCCTCTTCGCTCTCGCTGCCTAGCAGGTTCTGGAGAGGATGCGTCTGGATTTCCACCGGATCGCTCAGCAGCAGGTAGGCCAACAGGTCGATGTCGTGTAAGAGGCGGTCCCACAAAACGCCGCCAAAAGGTCGCTTGAGACGCCAGCTCCGTCGATCGAGCGGCAGCAGAGCAGTGTTGTCGATTTGCACGCCGAGCGTCGCACCGATCGAGTCTTCCCGGAGCAGATCGCGCAGCCGTCGCACCGCTCCCGTCGCCCGCCAGGCATAATTCACTGCCAGCACTACGCTGCGGTGACGGGCCAGATGTTCGAGTTCGCGACTTTCATCGAGATCGTCGCTGAGCGGCGGCTCACAGAGCACGTGTTTGCCGGCCATAAGGGCGGCGCGCACGGTCTCCGCATGATGGCGTGGATGGTTGCCAACGTAAACGCAGTGTACGTCCCGGCGCTCCAGCAACGATGTCAGGTCGTCGCCGGCGTAAACGACGCCGTGCATCGAGGCGAATTGTTGCGCCCGCTGCAAATTATGGCTGTGGACGGCGGCCACGTAGGCGCTCATAACATCCGTGGCGCCTACGGCGGGTGGTTGTTGCTGAATTGCAGGCGCCATCCAGCGGGCGGCGACCCGGCTGGCGCCCGCAATCAGAAATCCGATGGAGCGTTCATCGAGCCTACGCAGCGTGAGCGTGGGAGACGGCGCGTCAGCCATCTTCTTCGCCTGTGATCAGCCGAAAGATTGCTTCGAGGTCTTCGTCGCTGTAAAAATGGACGATCAATTTGCCGGCGCCATCGGGATTGCGGCTGAGGCTGACTTTGGTTCCCAGCGCCGAGCGAAAGCGATCTTCCATATAGCGCAAATGGCTTTGCAGTTGCGGGTCTTCTTCGGCCACAGGCGAGGCCGGCTTGGCCGACGGCTCGTTCATGCGCCGCACCAGTGCTTCCGTCTGGCGCACGGACAGCTCGCGTCGAACCACTTCGGACAAGGCGCGGCGGATCGCCTCGGGGTCGGAGAGCCCGAGCAACGCGCGCGCGTGCCCCGCCGTGATCTGACCGTCGATGACCGCCTGCTGTACCTCTAGAGGCAAGCTGAGCAGGCGTACTGCGTTGGCGATGGCGGGACGGCTCTTGCCGACGCGTTCGGCGACTTCCGCCTGTGTCAGTCCAAACTCGGCCATGAGCGTCTGGAACGCAGTGGCCTCCTCGATCGGATTTAGATCGGCGCGCTGAACATTTTCGACCAGCGCCCACTCCATGAGCTGCTGCGGAGTTGCCTCGCGGACGATGACAGGGACTTCTTTCAGCCCTGCGATGCGAGCAGCCCGCCAACGTCGTTCGCCGGCAACCAGCCAATAGCGTCCTGGCTGATCCGCCGCTGCTGTGACAACGAGGGGCTGAATGATGCCGTGGGTGCGGATCGATGCGGCCAACTCTTCCAGTGCGGTGGAGTCGAAGGTGGTGCGCGGCTGTCGTGGATTGGGCAGCAACCGGTCGATGTCGATCAACTTGACGCCGCCTGCTTCCGCCTGCGCTGCTGCCTCCGGGCTAACCGGTGTGACGGCACTGTCCATGATCAGGGCGCCAAGGCCCCGTCCCAGCCCACGTCTTTTTGCTTCAGCACCCATCGCAAACCCCCATCTTTACGATACCCGTTGCAGCGAGGAAGCCGAAATCTGGACGCGTACGCCTTCGACGCGCTGCAAAAATTCTTGCGCCAGCGCCTGATAGGCCATGGCTCCGGCGCTCATCGGCGCATAGCTCAGGATGGTCTGCCCATGGGAGGGTGCTTCGCTCAGGCGGACGTTGCGTGGAATAATCGTCTGGAACACTTCTTTTGGGAAAAATTGACGCACCTCTTCCACCACTTCCTGCGCCAAATTGGTGCGTGCGTCGTACATGGTCAGCAGAACGCCGGCGATCACAAGGCGTTCGTTGAGAACCTCTTTCACCTGACGAATGGTGTTGAGCAGCAGGCTCAGTCCTTCTAGCGCCAGATATTCGCATTGCACCGGGATGATCACTCCATGGGTGGCGGCGGTGAGTCCGTTGATTGTCAGCAACCCCAGGCTGGGCGGTTCATCGATGAAGATGTAGTCGTATTTTTCGACAATGGGCGCCAGAGCACGAGCCAGCAGGCGCTCGCGCGCCATCACGCCGGCCATTTCGACCTCGGCGCCGGCCAAGTCGGTGCTCGAGGGAAGCAGATCAAGGTTCATCCACTGCGTAAGCGTCAGCGCATCCTGCACAGGACGGCCGTCGATCAAAACGTCGTAGAGGCTCACCGCCAGCGTGCGGGGATTGATCCCCAGGCTGGTTGTCGCATTGCTCTGCGGGTCGGCATCGACCAACAGGATGCGCCGTCCGCTTGCCGCCAGATAGGCGCCCAGATTGACAGCCGTCGTTGTTTTGGCGACCCCGCCTTTTTGGTTTGCAAAGCAGTAGATACGCGCCGTCATGGTCGGTCGGTTTGGTTTCCTTCGCGCCGCGCATTGCGTTGCGGGTGCATTTTCGGCAAGAGAATATTACTGTACCTCATGGCATTTTGCGCAATCGCTCGCCGCAGCACTCTCTAAAACTTTGTCTGTTCAACGAACGTTGGTTCGAAAGGATGCGCTTCCATGTATGCAAGGATTTCTTGACGGGTGGGGATGCCGGTCGTTCCTACATGTTCGACGCTCATCGAGGCTGCCACATTGCCAAAGCGCGCCGCTAAAATGGGATCGCCTGTCTCTTCGAGACGGATCAGAAACGCAGTGGTGAAAATATCGCCGGCGCCCGTTGGGTCGACCTCCACGGCCGGGCGCGGCGGAATTTTTGTCTCTAGAATGCCGCCGTCCGGCCGGCGTTGGAAGACGGTTGAGCCGTCGCGGTATTCTGTGACCACGATCAGGGGCACGTGGTCGAACGCCGGCGCCAGTCGCTCCCATTCATAGTCAATATCCTCCAGGGACAACACCAGCGCATCCAAGTGTGGCAGGATCTGCTCTGCGCTCTCCCATGGTTTGCTGTGCACACGGCCATCGGCGTCCCAGCGGCGCATCCAACCTTGTGGGACCGCCGCCACGAGCGTCTCCGGAGGAAAGAGCGCAGCGACGTCAGGCTCGATCTCGTCGGCGATAGGGCCGAGCAGCACCATATCCGGACGTCGACAGGCGACAGGGATGTCGGAGCCGCGAATGGGGGGCGCAGGCGTGAAACAGTATTGGATGCGGCCATGAGGCGTGTAGATGTTGGCGAAAGTGGTGGTCGATGGAGAAGGCAAGACAATCAGTTGCGCCGAGGGCGGCATGGCCGAAAGGTCGGTCTCCGGCCCCGCACGCGTGATCACCGTTGGACGCCGACCGAGTCGGTCGGCAACGACTGCAGCGAAGGTGACCGTTCCTCCTAGGCGATAGGCGTCGAAACGATCGATGTCGATCAGATCGCGGGTGACGTTGCCGACCAACAGAATGTCCACTGCGAGGCGAGAAGATGTTTCCTGAGACATGGCAACCCTATCGATTTGGGGCGTCCTGCACACGTTCCCCCGAAGGTTGACTGTGCATCGGATGAATGCCGAGATGGTGACGCAACTGTGCTCGGGACGTTGCGCTTGGATTGCGTCTATCTTTCACGCCGATTTGCGAGGAAGAATTTGCACCTTGCGTCGCTCGCCCTCTCCGCTGCTTTCGGTGACGACATCGGGGTGATCGCGCAGGGTGAGGTGAATAATGCGGCGTTCGCTGGCCGGCATCGGCTCGAGCGCCAGCGCTCGCCCGGTCTGTGCAACCTGCTGCGCAGACCGTAAGGCGAGTTGCGACAGATGCTCCATGCGCCGCCGACGATAGCCCTGCACATCTACGACGATGTTCTTCCAACGGTGAAGGCGCTGATTCACCATCAGACGCACGAGATATTGCAGGTTGTTGAGCGTGTCCCCGCGTCGGCCGATGAGGGGATTCAAATCCTTGCCGTGCAAGTCGAGCAACAGATATCGCTGTTCATTGTCGGCGTCCGGCTCGCGCCACTCGGCGACGACTGTGGCCTCGAAGCCCATGAGGCGCACAACATTGCCGAGCAGCTCGCCGGCAAGTTGAGCCAACTGTTCCTCTTCTTCGGCGGTGGAGGGCTCCACTGCCTCGGCTGGCTCGAACTCTTCTGCTTTCTCCGCCTCGGTTAGGGGGAGAGCATCAGAAGCTTGTGTGGATGGAGAAATTGATTCGGCTCCGCTCATGGCGGCAGCTCGAGCATCGACCTCGTGCTGCCGGGGCGCTTCGGGAGAAGGTGGAGCAGAGACGGCGGTCGCCTCAAAATGGGGCGTTGCGCTCACCTGACGCGGCTTGATGCGCACTTGCGCCGGTTCGCTGCCCAGTCCAAAGATGCCGCGGCTGCCCCGACTGATAATTTCAATTTCCGCCTCAGCTTGGTTGAGGCCAAGGGCGCGCAATCCCTCGGCGATAGCTTCTTCGACGTTCTTGCCGATGAAGATCTGTGCATCTGCCATGATTCACTTCCTCTTCTGCCTGCTGCGCTTCGGAGTAGTGGGTGCAGGTGTGGTTGATTTTACGGGCTGCGAACTTTGCGGCTTGACGTTGGCTGCTTTGACTTCGGCTGCTTTGACTTCGGCTGCTTTGACGTTGGTTGCTTGAATGTCGCCGGCAGTGGCCGTCGCCAAGGCTACTTGCGGCTTTTGCAGGAAGAAGCGGGTGACAACCCATTGCTGCAAAATCTGCAAGAGATTGCTTGTCACCCAGTAGAGGCTCAGGCCGGCCGGAACCTGAAGCGTGAAATAGCCGAAGAACAACGTCATAAGCAGACTCATGTTTTGCATCATCTTCGCCTGCTCGGAGTCGCCTGTGGATGGCGTCATCCACTTTTGCATGAAGATTTGCGAAACGACCAAGAGAACCGGCAGAACGAGGTAAGCGAGCAGTCGACCATATTCGCCTGCAGCCCACAGATCGGCGATCCAGCTCAGCCCCAGGGCGAAATTGGGGAAGCTTAGATCGGGGATCCAGAAAAAGCCGGAGTTTTCCAGCATCGGTCCAACGGCCAC
>JANWYX010000020.1 GCA_025055055.1 Caldilinea sp.
TACATCATCAGGATCAGGCCGATGGCGATAGGAATGTTGGTGGTTCCCACCTGAAATTGATTAATGAATTGCTCGACGCCAGGGATGAAATAGCCCAGCGCCACGCCGACGGCCATCGCCAAAAATATCCATAAGGTTAGAAAACGATCGAGGGTGGAAAGTTTTTTTGACGTTGGCGCCAAACGGCCCACCCGAATGGATGCTTGATGCGTCATGAGACTATCTCCTATCCTTTGGTTGATTGATAGTTCGATTATGCGCTTTTTTCTGTGCGTATCGATTGATGGATGACTTTGATTTCGGGGGATGAATGTCTCTTGTCGGATAGATGTCTTGTGGGATTTAACAAAAGGTTTTGGCAGCCTGTAGATTCTCTTGTGAAAGTCAAGAGAGGCGCAGTTGTGATCTGCGCTTCCTTCTTCCCCTCTCCCAGCATAGGGAGAGGGAACTAGGGGGAGGGCTCACCCACTGCGTTTCCGCGAATCCCCAAAATCTTGCGCTCCACCGAGAAGGTGCGGCTCACAGCTGCACCCGCCGTCAGGGGGCAGCCTCACCGCAGGGCGGCTGCCGCGGACTCCAGTTTGGCGAAGAGTTCATCCGAAAGATCAATGTGCAGCACCTGTGCGATCACCTGCGACCAGCCGTGCAAAAAGTAGAGCCATCCATCCTCCACGCGCAGATGGCGCGTCTGCTGCTGGCGCAACGCCTGACGCAGAAAATCGAGTTCACCTCGATAGTTGAACTCCCAGACGACGCCGTTGCAAGGAAACACCGCCTGGTCTGTGATCGGCGAGCCGGGGAGGTCCTTGCCCAGCCCTGTTGCGTTGACGACCAGGCTGCCGGGCGGCAGCGACGCCATCAACGCGTCGTTGCGTCGGGGATCGTCGTTGAGCACGCATTCCACCACAATGTCTGTGTTGAGTTGCTCGACCAGCCGGCGTACATGGTCCAGCCGCGGCGGCAGCAGATCGACCAAGATCATCCGCTCCGGGCGATCTGCCTTGTCCTCCCGGCTGATCAGGTGCAGCAGCAGCGCAATCGCCGACCCGCCTGCGCCGAAACAAAGCACATGTGCGCCGGTGCGACCAAAATAACCGGAGCCGATGATCGCCTGTAGGCTCAGCCCCACCGTGATCGGGTCCTTGGCGTGTCCTTCCAGGCGCCCATCTCGCTTGGAGATCGAAGAGAGCTCCTGCGTGAGCCTGGCGTAGGGGTCAAGGTAATCGAACATATCCTGTGCGGCGGCGTAGATGTCCATTTTATGCGTGGTGACCAGCGCGCCTAGGGAAAGCGGATCATACTTGATCTGCGCCACGGTGGCCCGGTAGGCTTCCGGGGCGTCGTGAATTTTGTGGTCGATGCATTCCAACACGACTTCCGGCCTGCCGAGAAGCTCCATCCAGCGCGGGAAGAGCTTGACAATCGACGATTGTCGCGTGGTGACGCCGATAAAATAGAAAGTGGGCGTCGTCTTGGGGACAACTGGGTAGGCGTGCATAGTAAAAACTCCCTCGGTTTCTACAGGGCGTTTACGTCGAAATCCAATTTCTTCAGCATCGACGCGCAGCCGCAACGGCGGCGACGAATTCCTTTGCGCGTGCGGTGATCGCGTCGAAACGGCCTTCTTGGGCCCAGGCGGCGGGACACAACTCGCCGCCGACCCCTACCGCCACGACGCCTGCCTGAAACCACTGCGCCACGTTGGACAGATTGACGCCGCCCGTCGGCATCATGCGAATGTGGGGGAACGGCCCGCGCAGGCTCTGCAAATAGGCCGGTCCGCCCAGCGAACCCGGAAAAAGTTTGACGATATCGGCCCCGAGACGATGCGCCTGTAGCACCTCGGTTGGCGTCAGCGCGCCGATCATCGCCAACAGCCCACTGGCGACCATCTGCTCTCCCAGCATGGGGTCGCAGTGTGGGCTGACCAGAAATTGCGCGCCAACGGCTTGCGCTTGCTCGACTTGCTCCGGTTCGGTCAGGGTGCCCATGCCGAGCACGATGGAGGGGCCGTATTTTTGTTTCAGCGTTGCAACGACCTCCTCCGCCTTCGGGGTGGTGTAGGTGATTTCGATTCCTCGCACGCCTCCCGCCACGAGCGCATCTACCATAGCGAGCGTCAGCTCCGGCGAAGGGCCGCGCAACACCGCCAGCAGGCCCAGTTTTTCAATTTGTGAAAGAATTGTCAGTTTATCCATAATATTTTTCAATGTTTTCTGCATGGAAATAGCTAAACAACTCGATGCTGCGGCGCTTCTCCGCGTAAGACGGCCAGACAATCGCGCAGCGCTCCCCAGCCCATGGCGTTCA
>JANWYX010000038.1 GCA_025055055.1 Caldilinea sp.
GGTGTCCTCCCGGGGTGAAGGAGTGGGCGCGGGCGTCGGCGTCGACGTTGCGGTGACGGTTGCCGTCGCCGTGGCTGCGAGGGCCACTTCGGCGGGCGGCGTCGGTGGCGGCCACCAGATGCCAAAGGGGCCGTTGACGACGAACATGACGCCTGCCGCCAGCGCCACAATCCCCAAAACGGTCGCAAGAAGGAGGGCGCCGCCGGCGCGGCGCCGGGTTCGTTTCGGCGCCACCGGGATGCTGCGCCCGCCATTTTGCTTCGTCGCCCGGTAATAAGGACAGCGGACGTGCGCGTCGCTCAAACAAAAATTGGCCTGATGATCGATCGAGGGGGACGTAACAGGCTTGGTCCCAAAACAACGATGCGCCGGCGTGGGCTCGCTCAGCATGATTGTTTCGTCATCGAAGAGACCCAGATATGGGCATGCACACATAGATGTTCTTACCTCTACCGCGCTGTGTGAGACGACGAATGCGCCTGTGCACCCAACGCGATCTCTCCTGAATTCGCCTTCATCCACTGCTCGAGCCAATCGACGGCGGCGCTTAAATCATTCACCAGAACAACGGTAGGGTCTCGATGAGCAAGCTCGTCCAGCTGTTGCGCCTGTCTACCTGTGCGCACGAGGATCGGCTGACAACCGGCGGTGCGCGCGGCTCCGAGATCGGCCATACTATCGCCGATAAACGCGCAACGCGCAAGATCGAGCTGCCAATCATTTGCCGCTGCCTGCAACAACCCCGGCTTGGGCTTGCGACAATCGCAGCCTGCGTCCGGAGGGTGCGGGCAGAGATAGATGGCGTCGATGCGTCCTTGAGCGGCGTGCACCAGCGAGCGGAGATGATGGTGGATCCTCTCTACCCGGCGATGGGAAACGATGCCACGGCCGATGGCGGACTGATTGGTGATTAAGATCAGGGGGAGATCAAAGGTCGCCAGCCGAGCGAGCGCATCCAGCACGCCGGGCAACAGCACCAATTCTTCAATCGATTTAACGTAGTCAGCGCGTTCAACATTGAGCGTGCCATCACGGTCGAGAAAAACTGCTTCCACAGGACGCTTCGGGCGCAGCTCTCCGGCGATCTGCGACGGAAGCCGTCGCAGACATCGATCGTTATCTTGCATATTTTACCGCCTGCTGCACCACCTGGCGCACACTGGCGGTCACCATATGTTCGAGAATCATGTGCACGTCCTCGATCTGTTCGATCGAATGATTCTGCACCACCACAGGGATATCCACCAGTGCGGCCAGCTTTCCGCCGTAGTAGCCGCTGAATCCGATCGTCGTTGCGCCCAGCTCGCGTGCGGCGGTGACTGCGTGCAACACGTTTGGCGAATTGCCGCTGGCCGAAATTGCAATCACGACGTCGCCGGCATCCACATATGTGAGCACCTGCTCGCGAAAAACCTGGTCATAGGATGTGTCGTTGCCCAGTGCAGAGAAGAGCGCCATGTTGTCGTTGAACGAGACGGCGCGCAACCGTGGATAACCGGGCACGGCCGTGTTTTTGCTCAGATCGGCGGCCATATGCAACGCCGTCGCTGCGCTGCCGCCGTTGCCCATGATAAAAACGGTCTTGCGTTCAATCCAGGCTATAAACAAGGCATGTACAACCTCTTCGATGGCATCCCAGGGAAGGTTGAGCAGAGTCTTCTGTAGTTCGCCTACGTAGGTTTGCAGGAATTGAGCGCTGTTATACATGGCCTCCTCCTTGACCGAATTCTGTTGCTCGAATCAGAAGCCGACCGCCGACCGTCGGTTCAGCTGCGACGATAGTTGAAAATAATCTTGGTTCCATCCCGCTCGAGATGAAAGGGCAACTCGCGCAGGTGATGGAGAGCGCTGCGCACGCTGTCCTGCTTTTCACGAGGACAATAGAGCAACAAAAAGCCGCCGCCGCCTGCGCCGGTGATCTTGCCGCCCAGTGCACCGGCGCGGATGGCCGTCTCGTAGATCTCGTCGATGGCGGAGTTGCTCACTTTGCTGGCGAGCTGTTTTTTCAACTGCCAGGCTTCGTGCAACAAAAGTCCAAAGTCATCCAGCGCCCCCTCCTCCAGCGCAGCTTTGCCGAGAAGCACCATGCGCTTCATTTCCCGCAGCACCGGTCGCCGCTCCTCGATGTTGTTGCGTTGTTCGGTCAATACGCTTTCGGCCTTGCGCGTCATGTTGGTGTAAAAAAGCATCAGATTTTGGTTGAGACGTCGCGCCACGTTGGGCTGCATGGCGATCTGTTGCACCTGCACCTCGCCGTCCGGGCAGAATTGCAAGACGCGTTGCCCGCCGAACGCAGCGATGTATTGATCCTGCACGCCGATCGGCTTCTTGAGCACATCGATCTCGATTTCGCACGCTTCACGCGCCAGCGCAGCGTGGTCTTTGGGCGTCCCCAGATACATGTACATGGCGTGCAGCAGGCCCACCGTCACCGTGCTGGAAGAACCAAGCCCCGACCCCTCGGAAGGGATGTCGCCCATGGTGTTGATCTCGACGCCCTGGGTGATGCCGGTGCGACGCAGGCTTTCGCGCACCAGCTCATGCTCCAACTCATCGATGCTGTCGACCAGCTCGGTGCGCGTGTAGCCGACGCGAATCTTATCGTCGAAACGCTCTTTGATGATGACGAAGATATATTTGTCAATGGCGGAGCTGAGCACCATGCCCGGCTCCTGGGCGTAAAAATCGGGGAAATCGGTGCCGCCGCCAAAAAAGCTAATGCGCAAGGGTGTTTGTGAAATGATCATCCTTCGTTCTCCTTACATTGGGCTTGCAACGTTTCGGGTGAACGTTTGGCGCAATGCGGCATCATTCCAGATCGATGACCGGATAGATGCACCCGGATTGCGCAACGGCGCAGCCGCTCACAGCGGAAGCGCAGCGTAGCGCGCCTCCTGCGCCCGGGCGTAGCCGGCCGGCGTACCGATATCGATCACAAATTCTTCGGGGAGAATGGGCGCGCCCCAGACGGGCCACTGCAGCGCCAACATTTGGGGCAGCAGATCTCGACCGAAGTCATAGACGACGTTGGCCGGCATCAGCGAAAGAATGGAGGGTTCACAGATCAGAATGCCGGCGTTGGCCAGGTCGGTGAAAACCTGGTCGGCAGGGGGCTTTTCCACGAAACGACGCACGGCGCCGGATTCATCCAGTTCGACCAACCCACACTCGGTGGGGTTGGGAACTCGATACAGCACGATCGTCATGCCTCTGTCGTTCGCACCGACCCTCGCCTCGTGAAACGCAACGATTCTGGCGAGGTCAACGTTGGTGAACACATCACCATAGACGACAACGAAGCGCTCGTTGAGGAAGTGCTCGAGCCGTTTGGCGGCGCCGGCGGTGCCCAACAGCTCCAACTCGAGGGAATAGGTGAGCGTGACGCCAAAGGCGCTCCCATCTCCCAAATACCTCTGTATGACATGGGCGGCGTGATGCAGATTGACGGCTATTTCATTCACCCCGTACTTCCGTAGCCAACGGAGATGGTGACCAAGCAACGGCTGGCCGTTGACCGCTAACATCGGTTTGGGAAACTCGGCGGTGAGACTTCCCAGTCGCGTCCCTTTGCCCGCCGCCAGAATCAACGCCTTCATGCTTGCCCTTTCTTCATCTGATCGCCGCCCAGGATTGCGTACGTTCACCCTTTTGCTTGCTCAATATGCGCCGCGCCCTTTGATGACAGCCGGAAGCGTTTGGAAGACAAGAATCTGAATGTCCATCCAAATGCTGTAGTTGCGAATATAATACATATCCAGCCGCACCCGCTCCTCGTAAGAAAGGTCCGAGCGCCCGGAGACTTGCCACAGCCCGGTCATGCCCGGTTTGACGGTCAGCAGATTGAATTTCATCCGCCCATAGCGATTGTGCTCCGCCGGGCTGATCATACGCGGGCCGACCAAACTCATCTGCCCCAACAAGACGTTGATCAACTGCGGCAGCTCATCCAGGCTGGTACGGCGCAGGAAGCGGCCGATGCGCGTGATGCGCGGGTCATTCTTCAATTTCTGATTCTTTTCCAGCTCCAGCTTCAGTTCCGGATGCCGATCTAGAATTTCATTGCCGTTGACATGCATGGTGCGAAACTTGAAGGCGTCGAACGGTTTGCCGCCGACACCCAACACGCGGCGGCGATAGAGCACCGGCCCCGGCGAGTCGAGCTTGATCAGCAGACCGATGCCGAGAAAGAGCGGCAACAACAAAGGCATCGCCGCCAAAATCACGGTGTAATCCAAGATTGTCTTCAACAAGGCTTCGCCACGGGTCAGCCGCAGACGCCGGAGGCTTGTCAGAGGAACTGCATTGCGCGTGGTCACTTCCATCCCCGTTGTAAAGACTTCATATAGGCCGGAAGAGAGCCGCATGCGAATATCGGAGCGCTCACTCGTCAGTTGCTCGGAGAGCGCCACAAGCTGTTCGCCTTCCATGGCCGTCGTAGCAATCACCACCTCCTCGATGTTGTATGCATCCAGAATTGCGGGCAGGTCTTGTAGCGTACCCAAAACCTTGAAACCATGAACCTGCTCGCCGGGCGCATAGACGTCCTTGCCGTTGACGCTGACGAAACCGGTGATCTCCATGCCGGAGCTGGCGGAATCGCGCAGTTGATCGGCCAGGGCGACCGCCTCTTGATTAGCGCCGACGATCACCGTAGGCGAGACGAAATAGCCGTACTGCCGCGCTCGGTAAGCGATGCGCCGCATCGTAAGACGGAAAACGCAGAGCAGCAAGGTGGAAAACGCCCAGGCGTAGAGCAGCCACGCGCGTGCGATGACAAACTCCGGGTTCAAAAAGCTATAGACGATGACCGCCATGATGCCCCACGTCACGGCGTTGAAGACGCGCCCATACTCCGCAATGCCTCCGAGCAGAATGTTAAAATCGTACAATCCAACCAACGCAAAGATCGCCAGCCAGAGCGGCACAAGCAACAACGAGAGAAAGAGATAGTCTTGTGGGTTCGGCACGATGTCCTGCGCAATCGCCAGCCCTACGGAGAAGCGCAGCCAGTAGGCCAGCGCAAAGGCAATGACGAGAACAAAAGCGTCTCCGAGCACCAGGAAAAACCGATAACGACGCCGCTGGGAACGAAGCGTTTGACGAGAGTGGGACTCAAGTTTTTCTGAACGGCCAACCACAACCTTGGCGTTTGCAGACATAGGCGACTCCACGAGTGGGTGATTTACACCGTGCGATCGGTCATATTTGCTGCGCTCATTGTAGTTGAAAATTCTTTTGCATTTTCTTACAATCCGCTGACAAGTCTTCCGACTCTAAGAACGGACAGCCGCATCGCCAACCCGAAATTCACCCTTGGGTTTGCGGACGGCTCTCCCCCTGCAAATGGATCTTTCGGTCGTTGACAATTTCAGCGGTCATGACTAGAATCGGATTATGAATGATGCTTCTGGATTTTTTCCTCGGCCGTGCCGATTTTGGGTCTCGACAGTTGCACAAAGATTTGAAGACGCGCGGTCGGCTCATCACAACCTGCCAGACTCCACTTTCAACAAAGGAACCACCGAGCAGGCGCTGTCGTTTTCCATGAAACAGAGGCTCATCGAGCGCAATGTTTCATGTTTCCATCTCATCTCCCTCTATCGCTAACCAGGATCATTGTAGAAAGGAGTAGAGACCATGAAAGTGATGGTCAACGGTCGCAACATCGAGGTGACGGATTACATGCGCGAGTATGTCACCAAGAAGGTCGGCCGCCTCGAACGCTACCTCCCTCAGATCGGCGAAGTGCGCGCCGACCTGACCCAAAATACGACCCGCTCTGCGGATGACCGCTTCACGGCGCAGATTACCATTTGGGCGAATGGACAGATCCTGCGCGCCGAAGAGTCGACGAGCGACATCTTCGCCTCCATCGATGCTACTGTAGACAAAATCTCCAGCCAGATTCGGCGCTTCAAGGGGCGCCGCTTCGATAGCAAGCGCCGCGCTGCGCAGGCCGCCATGCGCGAAGTGGAGCGCGTCGAAACGACGATGGTCGAAGAGGCGGAACCCGAGGAGGCGCCGGGCGTGATCATTCGGCGCAAACAGTTTTTGGTGACGCCGATGGAAGAGGAGGAGGCATTGGAGCAGATGGAGCTGCTCGGGCACGATTTCTTCGTTTTTTACAACCCACACACGAGCAGCATCAACGTTATTTATCGTCGCAAAGATGGCAACTACGGCCTGCTCATCCCCGTGATCGCCTGAGCGAACGCAGCGCTTTCACAAGACAAAAACCGGCGCCGAAACGGCGCCGGTTTTTGTTGCCGTTTCACGCCCATCCTTGCAGCCACTGCTCGATCGGATCCGTCGAGCGAACGAGATGCATCCCCGCTGCAGCAAACCGCGCAAACGCTGCGTCCGCCGCCTCGGTGTAGTCAACAACGCCGGACACTACCACCGGCGACATGCAATCCACCAGCAAGTAGATTTTCTCTATCTGTTCCGGCGCATCCTGTCGGTAGTGCTCCAACAAATCCTGTACCGTCCAGGCGACACAGTGGCTCTTTGCCTCTCCGGCCACCAGAATGGCGTCAAACGTGCGTAGGCGGTCGAGCAATCTCTGATTCACGACGCCGACCGGGTTGCCGAGATGGTCTGCCCGCACCTCGGGCTCGATGGCAGAGTAGTTCTCGGTCAAGGGGTGGTTGCCTTTGATCTGAATATCGGGCTGACTGCTGCGGGCAACGCTGTGGAAAAAGATCGCTTCCTCGAAGGATGCCACCAACGCATGCCCGATTCCCCCCAGCATGGCGTGATAAGGCCACACCGTCAGGGCATAATGACCGGACGCCGCCAGCGTGCGCGTGTAGTGCAGGAGATGGGCTTGCACATACGCCGGCTCCAGCCCCAACGTTGGCCCGAGTGCAGGGTTGAAACGCCAGACCTCGCGTTCGATGTCGTCGACCGTGATTTGCGTGTGCGGCGCCGGATGCTCGCCGGCCTCGTTCACGAAGAAGAGAGGGTGGAAAACCTGCGCAGCCTGGTGGGTATCCATCGTCGGGAAAATTTGGGTGATGACATCCAGGTTGCGGTAGATGAACTCGCAAAGCCGGCGGTTGTCTTCCACTGCGCCCAGGCCGGAACGTCCGCCCACAAAAAGCTCGAAGTCGGGAATACAAAAGGTGTTCTGCACGTCGATCGCCAATAGGGCGACACGAAAGCGATCTTCGCCGACCGGACGCAAGCCATGTCGCCTCGCCCACTCTCTTGCCTCTATCGCCCGCTCCGCATAGGGAACCCGCCAAACCTCACTCACTCGCTGCGGATCGTAGTGAGGAGGCAACGGCAATGATGTGCGCATTTTTCCCCTCCGCCGAACTGCTGTCTGCTCAGCACGGTTAATGTAGATTCAACACTAACCTAATCTTAGCATACCTCTGTCTGACTTGTCCAGCGGGATCAACGGAAAGGGATTTTGACGAATAGTTTTGGCGCTTTGTAGGCGCTGCTCATCCTCGCATTCCCCAGGACCTTGCGAGACATCAAGAACGTGCAGCTGCGAGCCGCACCTACGATGAAACCGACGTATTTGTATAGGCGCTCCCTCCTGGCCCCCTCTTCCAGCATTGGCTGGCCCCCTCTTCCAGCATTGGGAGAGGGGGCCAGGAGGTGAGGGCTACCATCGTTGCCAGATCATTTCGGCAAATTCATGACGCTTCCTGGAAGGCGGGCTGACTACGGGAACGTCTATCAAGAAAGAAGTTGCAGTGCGCCGGCCAGAACGGTTTGCGCCACTATGTCGTCGGCGAGCGTGCGCGCGTTGAGCTTGAAGGTGGTGAGCCCTATCCGCCCGCGGCCGTAGGGTATCTCCGCCAGCAGCGAGACCGGCCTGTGGATCCACCCTAACGCCAAACCGGCCCAACTGTGCGTGCGATAGGCCCAGGAAGGCAATCCCACAAGCACATAATCCGGCATAATGGGGGCGTATTCCATTTCCAGCAGCGGACTGCCGGGCAGTGCAGCGAAGGGGCCCTGCTTTTTGATCCACGCAAAGGAGGTCGCCCAGTCACCCTGCCAGTGGGTGCCTTTGCGGGCGACGACGGCGCCGACAGGTAAACGGGTTATGTCAGGGCCATC
>JANWYX010000051.1 GCA_025055055.1 Caldilinea sp.
CAATCCAGGGAACGAATACGATCGACGGTCTCTGCGCTAAAAGGAGCACCGTTGATTAGGTCACCGTTGACCACAACGTAATCCGGTTGAATCCGTTCCAGCGCTGCGAGCACGGCCTCCAGCGCAGGCAGGTTGCCGTGAATGTCGGCCAGGATTGCTAACTTCATTGGATAATTTTTGTTGCCGGTCTGAAAATTGTTTCCGGTCTGCAGAAAATACAGCCAACGCAAGGGCGCAAGAGCAAGAAAGCGCTTCACAATCCGCCGATCGGATTGCAATCCCGGTCAAGCTGCAAGGGTGTGTAGACGTCCCCAGAACGTGCAGCGATGAGGAGCGCCCATCGGTTGCCCGAATCATTTGTTAGATCCCTCGAAATCGACGGCTTCTCTGCGCCTCGGCATCCTTGCACCTCTGCGGTTACTCGCCCTCGTCTTTCAAAATGCCGCGCGCGATCACCATGCGTTGAATTTCACTGGTGCCCTCGCCGATCGACATCAGCCGCGTGTCTCGATACATGCGCTCGACCTCATACTCGCGGCTGTAGCCGTAGCCGCCGTGGATCTGGATGGCGTTGCGGCAGATGCGCTCACTCACTTCGGTGGCGAACAACTTCGCCATGCCGGCCTCTGTAGCGAAAGGCCGCCCCTGATCTTTGAGCCATGCAGCATGATAGAGCAGAAGACGCGCCGCCTGTAGCTCGGTGGCGGCGTCGGCCAGCATAAACTGGATGGCCTGAAAGTTGGCGATGGGCTGGCCGAAGGCATGACGCTCCTTGGCGTAGGCAAGGGCGCGCTCGTAGGCGGCCTGCGCAAGGCCCAGCGCCAACGCGCCGATACTGATGCGCCCTTTGCTCAGGGTTGCCAACGTCTGTTGCAGGCCGAATCCTTCCTCGCCGACCAGGTTCTCGACAGGCACGCGCACGTTCTCGAAGGTCACGGCGTGCGTCGGCGAGCCGTGCAGCCCCATCTTCTTCTCCGGCGGACCGATAATGACCCCCGGCGCGTCCGTCGGAATCAGAATCTGGCTGAGGCTACGGCTGCCGCCGGCCGCATCCGTGCGACAAAGCGCAATGATGATGTCGGCGATGCCGGCGTTGGTGGCCCACATTTTGGTGCCGTTGATCACCCATGCATCGCCCTCGCGCACCGCGCGTGTGCGCACACCCCCTTGCAGGTCGGAGCCGGCGCCCGGCTCGGTGAGCGCCAGACAGGCAAGGCGTCCGCGGCCGGTCGCCAGCCGCGGCAGCCAACGTTGCCTGAGCGCTTCGGAGCCAAAATCGACAAGCGGGCCCAGCCCCAAATGGTTATGCGCCGAGATCGCCAGCGCAGTCGAACCACAGCCCCACCCCAGCTCCTCAATGGCGATGGTGGCGCAAATGGTGTCCAGGCCTGCACCGCCGTATTCCTCCGGAACCTGCAGCCCCAGCATGCCCATTGGCCCCATCTTGCGCACGGCATCCCAGTTGAACTCACCCGTTTCATCGACGTGACGCGCACGGGTCCGCACCTCTTTCTCGACAAAATCATGCACAATGCGCTTAAATTCGCGCTGTTCGGCAGTCAAGTCGAAGTTCATGGCGGCTCCAAGTTGATGCAAATCCACAAAGATAAAGGCGCATCAGCACCTCCTTGTTCAACAGTATACTACAATCCACATGAACGGCCTCCCGCATTCACCCGACGCATTGAAGCCTCAATGCATTCCCGGAGCTCATCGCTTTCGGTGCGACATTGTCGGCTCTTATTGTTATTTTCGTCCCAATCGTCGGGCGGCTCGGAAGACAATCGCCTCACCTAGAGGGCCACAGGAGCAGGAGCCGGATGCACGCGAAAACAGACGGCGTTTCGCCGTCTGTCTTTACAAAGCACGAAGGACTATTCTCTTTCTAATCTCTTTCTAATCTCTTTCTATTTTAAAGACGGTCACTTCTCATCCATTAGGGTCGCTTCTCGAAGGTCCACAATCTCGGTAGTTTTGTTGGTTTCTGGCCTCATCCGGCGAATATTCGACGCGGTGTACTTCGCCGTTCCACTCGAACTCTACAGCTTTCACCCACTGCTCTCGTTGTAGCGATAACACATACCAGGTTTCCGGATGAGAGACGTCTTGATAGGAGAGAATAGATTGACGGTGGGCCGCCGGCCTTGAATCTTTTGCGCGCCAACTTACCGTCTCAACGGAGTCAACGACGCCATCCGTGATGATCCATCGCGTTGGGCGGTAAAGGGGCAAAACCGGTGTGGTGTCGAGGTTTTCGATAGTCATGGTCACGCGGAAGCTGCGATACACCCACTGTTGGACGTTTTCTCCCTCATCATTGGCGAAGGCGCTCACACTCTGGATGCAGGCATACCAAGGGGAAGAGAAGGTCACCGCCAGCCTGCGGGCGTCCGCGGGCCGAGGCGGAATATGCACGGCGACCGGCAACTCGCCGGGTCGTTTATCCAGTAAAAAGGCGGCCACCCATGCGCCGTTTTCGAGCTGATACCAGTCGCCGGCCTGATTTTGCGCGATCACATGCAATGGAGCGCCAGGAGCAACCACTCCCACGCGCTCGTAGATGGTTCCTGGCCCTCGGCGCAAAATCGTATACTCCTTGGCGCGAGGACCGCTCCACGCTGCGGTCGGCGTGGGAAGAGGCGTTGGCGTCACCGTCGGCCAGATGAAAACTGCAGGCGCAGCTGCGGTTGGAGTCGCCTCGACGTCGACGACCGGTAGGTCGACAGCAGGATCTCCCAGCGCTTCGCCCGGAATCCAACGATTCGAGTCGAGCCGGAACCAGGTGCAACCCGGATTGCAGGCCTGCACACGCACCGCATTGCCCGCCTTCAAAGAACCGGTCCGTTCGTAGCCGAAATCCGGCCCGGCATATAGAAAAGCATCTTGCAGCACAACGACAAAGGGCGCCACCTCGCTGTTCGACGACACCACCCCGGCGCTTCCAATCGATTGTTCTATATCGGATGCGAGATCGGCGGCATTAGAGACGTTCTCCATCAACGGATACGTGATTCCGGTGGAATCCGCCTCCGTGCTGGTAATTTCTGACGGCTCTAACAAGGTAAGGTCATGGGTTGACGAGAATTCATCCGCAACGATATTCGTTGGAGTCAACGGATTTGCAGTAGACTGTGGGGTGTTGGCTCCCGGCCCGGCCCAAAACGCTGACATCATGGAGACGCCGCCGATCAACACAATGCAAACGATCGAGACGGCTGCCACAGCAAGTAGAAGACGTCTCATGTTCGTCTCCTTTTTAAGAAATGAAACCTTACAAAATCCTAATGAAATTATAAGAACAAATCGGCTCCGAATCAACGAAACAAATAAAAAACGTATTTTGCAAAACAACAACAAAAAAACAAAAGCAAACTTTTCCGGAATGAATGATTTCTCGTTTCAGAGAGGATGTGATTTCATGTTCACCGACACTGCAAAAAAAGGATGTTTTTGTCTGCACGCAGACCGCAATCTCGATAAATGACGCCAGGGGATAAGGTAGCAGAATGTGGACTGAAACGTTGCTAGGCGTCCCCCTGATCTTCTGGGGCCTACTTTGTCTGGCGATCGCCGTGGCCTACTATTTTTTCTGGCCCAAACCGGGGCCCAAACGACTGACGCCGCGCAGCCTGCGCGAACACATCGTGCTGCGCTATTTTCATTCGCTGGTGTGGGTGCTGCTCGCCGTCGGCGCTTTTCTCGGGGCGTTTGGAGCAGGCGCCACAGGGCGATGGGTGGCGTTGCTGGCGATTCCGGTGTACATCGTCTTTCTTGTCTCTGTAATTCGCGACCACAACAAAGAGGAAGCGGCTCGCGCTGCCCGACGCGCAGGGGCCGGCAACCGCGACATGGGGGCACCGCTATGAAGATCGACCCAACCTTTCGGTCCCGACGCAGCAACGTACTGGCGACGCGCGGCATGGTCGCCACCAGCCAGCCGCTTGCTGCGCAGGCCGGGCTGACCATCCTGCAGGCCGGCGGCAATGCAGCGGATGCAGCCGTCGCCACCGCAGCCATGCTCAACGTTGTCGAGCCGATCTCCACCGGCGTAGGCGGCGACTGCTTCGCGCTCTATTACGACGCCCGCACCGGCACAGTGACGGCGCTGAACGGTTCTGGTCGCGCGCCCGCCAATGCCTCCATCAAGGAAGTCTCCAACATCGGCTATGCAAAAATGCCGACCTACACCGGCCACACGGTCAGCGTCCCCGGCGCCGTGGCCGGCTGGTCTGACCTGCTCGAGCGCCATGGGCGCATGTCCCTGGCCGAGGTACTCCAGCCCGCCATCTGGACCGCCGAGCACGGCTATCCGGTGTCCGAGCTGATCGCGCTCGCCTGGCGCACACAGGAGAAAAAGCTGCGCCGCGACCCAGACTGGCAAAGCGGCGACCTCGACAACGGCCCGCCTCAACCGAGCGGTTCCGAACTGCTCATCGATGGCCGCGCGCCACAGCCGGGCGAGATCATGCGCATCCCTACCTTGGCGGCGACGCTGCGCGG
>JANWYX010000088.1 GCA_025055055.1 Caldilinea sp.
GATCAACGCAGCGGGCATGGTGCTTTTTTTTGTAGCGCTCGGCCTGCTGGAGGCGTCGCTGGCTTCGATGATCCTGGCGCTGAGTCCGCCGATTGTGCTCAGCCTGCTGGCGCTGCGCGGGGAGCGACTGACGCAACGCCATCTTGTGCGTCTCGGCCTGGCGCTGAGCGGCGTCTACCTGCTGGTCGGCCCGAGCGGGGAGGTCAACTGGGCCGGCGTTGCGCTGGCGCTGTTGGCGACCTTTCTCTTCTCTTTGCAGATGGCGTTGACGCAATGGACGCTGGCGCCCTACCCGACGCGCACGGTGGCTTTCTATGTCACGGCCTGGATGACGGTGTGCGTGGTGGGATGGTGGCTGCTGCGCGGGGCGACATGGAGCGCGCCTTCGCCGGCCGGCTGGCTGGCCGTCATCGCCCTGGCTATCGTCAGCACCTACATTGCGCGTCTCGCCTTTTTTGCTGCAGTCGGCGACATCGGCGGCGCGCAGGTGTCGTTGCTGGGGCCGGTGGAGACCTTGCTCAGCGTGACCTGGTCGGTTCTCTTTCTACACGAGCGGCTGACGCTCTGGCAGTGGCTCGGCGGCGGGTTGATTCTCATCAGCGCGCTGCTGGCCGTGCAGCGACTGGGGCGCGTCAATCTGCGGATACCGAGGCGATAGTTTCATTATTTTTGATGCAAAAGTATCAACGCAAGCCTGGACGCAGGCGTTTAGTCCGCGAGCTTCATGCCATAGCCGATCCATCCATCTCCCTCAAAGACGCGCTGAAAGCCGACGCGCTCGTAGAAATGTATGGCGCGCGTGTTGCGCCGACCTACCCCGAGATGAACAGCCGGGACGCCTAAGGTCCGCAGACGTTCGAGGAAGGTCTCCATCATGCGGCGTCCCCATCCCTGTCCCTGAGCGTGCGGCAAAAGGTCGATGTGCAGATGCGCCGGATAGTCTGTCAGGGCCGGCTCTGGCCGATAGCCGGAATGAATGCCGCGGATCGCCTCGGCGTCGGGGGAATGGTCGTCTGCTGCGGGCAGTGGGTAGCGAGCGCGCAACACCGGAAACCACTCGCGCTCGCACCATGCGGCGAAGGCCTGCGAATTGCGCGTGCCCAACACATAGCCGCAGGGCGCGCCGTCTCCCGTCAACATGAAACAGAGGTCAGGCTCGGCCACGGCGTAGGGGCCGACATAGATATGCCCTAACAGTTCGGGATCGCGGAAGAGGCGGGTGGCGTCCTTCCCGCTGTCGCCGGTTTGCAGGCAGATGCGATAGAGCGCGCAAAAGTCACTTGGGTGATACGGACGGATGGCGAAATGCATAGAGAATTAGCCGTTGCATTCTCGGTGAAGGGTTTGATCTTCCGGTCAAACGAATTTAGCGAGCCGTTGCTGCAACACTGCATAGGGCTGGGCGCCGACGATCTGATCGACCGGTTGGCCGTTTTTGAAGATAATCAGGGTGGGGATGCTCATCACCCGATAGCGCTGAGCGGTCACCGGGTTCTCGTCGACGTTGAGCTTGCCAACGACGGCGCGACCGGCGAATTCCTGCGCCAGCTTTTCCACCGAAGGCGCCACCATGCGACAGGGGCCGCACCAGGGCGCCCAGAAATCGACCAGCACCGGCGTCGGTTGATGGATCGTCTGTTCGAAGTTGGCGTCGGTCAAAATCAGAGGCTTACCGTCGTTCGCAGCCTGAGCGGTCGACCGTTGGGTGGTAGCCGACCGTTGCGCGGTTGCGGGCTGCGGTTTGCCCTCGATGAAGTGCGCCAGCCAGGCTGCCACGTTGTGCCGCGCTTCTTCGCTCGCCAGCGCCAGTTCTGGTTTGCCGTTGCGAATGAGCAGATAGACCGGCGTGGTTGCCACGCGGAAACGCTGCACCAGAGCAGGCTCCTCGTCCGCATTGACGCGCGCCAGGATCGCACGCCCGGCGTAGCGCTTCGCCAACTCCTGGAGCTCTTGCTCTTGTGCAGGCGTCAGCGGCGTCGAGGGGCGCCAGAAAATCAACATCACCGGCAGGCCGGCGTTAAGGATGCGATCGATGCTCTGCGTGTTGGTGTTGAGCACGTCAGCGATTGTCATGGATGGCTCCTTTTTTACCGCTTGTGCGGTGGTCTGCAAACGTAGCAATCATCTTACCCTGCCCTCCGGTAAAGTCAAAGCGTTTGGGCCAAGGCGGAGGGATGCGGCTTTCCCGTTCGGACTTTCTCGTAAGAATCAGGCTTCTTATTACGGTCAGGGCAAATCGCCCCGCGCGTCGGCGATGCGGGAATCGATTTCCTTGATTTTTTCGTACTCGGCGTCCCAAAACTCTTGGTCGGCCATGCGCTGGATATATTTCGCACTATAGCCGAACTGCGTCCACAGGTCGAGCTTCATCTGGTGCAATCGCCCGTGGTGGCCGCCCGTGGTGAGGTCGATGATTTCCCCCAGGCTGGCGCCGAGAAAGACGCTCTTCGCCCACATCTCCAACTGATCGTCCGTCGGCTTGCCGCCGTTGCGTTCATAGAGCGCCTCGCTCACCGAAGGATAGCGGTCGTAGGAGTCCGTGGCGATGGTGACGATGTTGTCCTCCGGACCCAGGCCCAGATATTTTGCCGTCTTGATGGCGCCGATGATGTTGCAGATGCAGCTTGGCCCGAATTTCCCCCAAAGCTGACAGGCAACGTCGCCGGGCACGCCGAGTCGGTCGGTCAAAATGTGCGTGCCACTTTGGATCACTTCCATGCCGCGCACGGTGTCTTCATCGTGGATAAGCATCAGCAGGTCGGTGTTAAAGACGTTGTGGATCAGTGTCACCATTTTGTCACCGATGCCTTCGATGCGATGCTGGCCTTGCCCGCCGTTGTAGAGGGTGCTGCATTCGCGCGGCTCCAACGCCACAACTTTGGCGTCGGGGTAGACGGCCTTGATGGCGTCGCCGGCGGCGAGCGTGCCTGCGCTGCCCGGCGCGCTGGCGAAAGCAGCGATGCGACCGTTGCCGACGCCCTTCACGGCGTCGAGCGCCGCCTTGCCGGTGACGTGGCGATGGAAGCGGTAGTTGGGCAGAAGCTCAAACTGCGCCAACGTCACGTACTTGTCGGGTCTGCTCACATATTCCTTGTGTGTGCGCTCAAGCGTCAGGATCACATCGGACTCGGTGCCGGGCGTGAGGTCGAGTTCCCCTTTGTATTTGCGGATGCGCTCGTAGCGCTCCTTGCTCATGTTGTCGGGCATGACGACGATCGCCCTGTAGCCCTTCAACATGCTGATATAGGCGGTTCCGATGCCAAAGTTGCCGGTGCTGGGGCCCACCACGATGCGCTCGCCCGGCCGCAACCCTTCGAGCGCTTCATGTTCGGCGAGCGTGGCGTAGGCCGGGCCAACTTTCATGCTGCCGCTTGGGAAGTTGCGGCCGCTGAGCACGACGATGTTGGCCTGAACGCCCGTCAATTCCTTGGGCAAGATGATCTTCTCCACCTCTTCGCCCGTGTTCTTCCAGTTGATGTTGAAAAGGTTGAGTGGATTGGTCTCGTCGGCGCGTGCGGCGTTGGCGCGTGCGCGGAGCTCGGCAGGCAACAGCATTGGATTGCGCATTTCGGCGTAGGTGGGGCCTGGAACAACTGGGCGCGACACAGGTCGTTCTCCTTTGCAACCTTCTATTTGCCATTGAAACGATCGACTCAGTGTTTTAAAGCATAAGCAGAATCGGCGATTGTGGCAATCTGATTCTGTCCTCAGGTTCGATTTGCGTCGAATCCAACGCCAGCAGGTCTCCCTCCGGGTATTGTGCAAGCTTGAACTTTTCGGTAAGGAATCCTTAAAGTGCGTGGGTTTGTTCGATGCACGGGTTGTCTGATATCCTGGCCGCATGATGAGCTCGGCTTCAGCGCTTTGCGGAGTTCTGCTCCGCCCCAAAACCGGCAAGACAATTTTGTACCTCTCGATCACTTTTGCGCTCTTCTTCGGCCTCTGCCTGCGTGCTGAACCGGTTGATGCGCAGGAAGACACAGCCACCCACCTAAGCGCCGAGGCACAGCAGATCTTCAACGATGTCAACCGGGCGCGCATCGACAATGGCCTGCCGCCTCTTCGTCTCGACCCTGTATTGACGTTGGCAGCGCAGCGCCACGTGGATGACATCATCGCCAACGGCAACTGGGGCCACTACGGCAGCGACGGCAGCAACGTACGCACGCGCGCGGCGCGCGTCGGCTACGGCAGCAGTTCGGTCAGCGAAAACTGGGTGGCCGTCCGCTCGCCGGAGCGCGCTATCGTTTGGTGGATGAATGACTGGATTCACCGCGTCAACATTCTCGGCGGTCACTGGGACGACATCGGCGTCGGCGCGGGCATGGCACCGAACGGCTTTTATTTGTTCGTCACCGTCTTCGGCAACGCCGATGGAAGCCCGCCAATCTCTGGTGCGCCCTCTTCGACCGGCGCACGCTCTGTGCAACAGGTGCCCCCGGGCGGCATGGAGTACACGGTGGCGCCGGGCGACACGCTTTCCGGCATCGCCGTGCGCTACGGACTTGACTGGCAGGATATTGCCATCGCCAACAATTTGAAGGAGAACGATCTGTTGCAGATCGGGCAGGTGTTGCGGCTGCCCTCGCCCGGTGGCACAGGCGGCCCTATGGAGGTGGCTGACGTCGCTCCTGGGCAACAGCGCTACACCGTCGTCGCTGGCGATACACTGATCTCGATTGGGCTGCGTTACGGCGTTGCGTGGCAGGAGCTGGCGGCGGTCAACGGCCTAGGCGAATTTGATCTGCTGCAGATCGGGCAGGTGCTGATCCTCCCCGCCGGCGTCGACGCACGCAGCGCCGCAGAAAACGACGCATCCGCTCAATCCGATGCGCCATTCATCGCCCAGAGCGCAGCGACGACGACGGCTGCAGTGACCTCGAAACAAGAGTACGTCGTCCGCAGCGGCGACACGGCGTTGGCGATTGCGCTGAGCCACAACGTCTCGCTGCAGGCGCTGCTGCGTGCCAACAACCTCGGCGAGCGCGACTACCTGCAGATTGGCCAGGTTCTTGTCATTCCCTCGGCAGAGGACGAACTACCCTCCGTCGCTTCGACCAATAGCGCCACCCCCACACAAGCGACGTCGCCGGCGCGCACCTACACCGTGCGAACCGGCGACACCGTCTTCGCCATCGCCATGCGCCTCGGCGTCGACTGGCAGGAGATGCTGCGCGTCAACGGTCTGACGGAACGCAGCCTTCTGCAGCCCGGTCAAGTGCTGCTCGTGCCCTGAGCGATCATCTGGTGACGGTCGGCAGATAGATGCGATTGGCCCCAAGCATAGGCTCCTCCTCCGGCGGCAGTGCCGTCGGCGAGGTTGTCGCTTCCACCTGACCTGCGGCCGAAGCGCGCGCCTCGACCTGTGGCAGCACACCGCCGCCTAGAAGAGCTGTGGAGGTCGCCACCGCAGTATTCACGAGTGTTTCCTCCAGCACGACCGGGCCGAGTGCGGACAGCAAGCTGCGCGTGATCGCCAGCGAGGCGCCCGGCGCCAGCGGCGCATTGAGGACAAAGCCGTTGACGCCCAGCGCAGGATCGTCGATTGTGTGCGCTGTAAAGGTCACGTCGCCTGTGTTGACAAGCGTCAGACAGTAGTAGAGCTGCGCCCCCGGTGTGGTCACCAATCCACCGGGCGCTGCGCAGGCGTCCGGATCGAGACCCACGCTTTTCACCACGCTCAGGCTGGGGTTGAAGACTGCGACCTGGGCGGCGCTACTTGCAGCAAGCAGCGCCTGCGCCTGCATGGGCGCGTCGTCGTGTTGCTGGGCGACGACAATTGGCTGCGTCTCCGCCGTCGCAGTGGCGATATTGGTGTAGCTGAGGGCTGGCGTATCGCTGCAGGTGTAGGTGTAGGATGCGCCGGGTGCCAGGTTGGGCAGCGCAGCGTTGCACGCCGGCGCCAGCTCATCCGTCACCGCTGCGTTGGTCAGTGTGATGGCGCCGCTGTTCACAACAGTGATTGTGAAGCTGGCCGATTCGCCCAGGCGCACGAATTGGAAGGTCGGCGCTTTGTCGATGGTGAGTGTCTGTTGCACCTCGAAAGGAAGGGTGATGGAAAGATTGCAGGGCCCCTGCAAAGTCACGGTCGCTGCGCCAGGTTGTTCGGGTGTAAAGATTGCTTCGATTTCGCCGTCGTCGTTGAGAAAACTTTGCACGAGGGCGCCCTGGCTTGCACCCACCCGAAGCTGTCCGTTCGAGGTTGAAAGCGTAAACGGCGGCGCATCTAGGTTCGAGCCGGGGCCGCCGGCCAATCGCCAAGTTGCACTGCCGTCTTGTGGACGAAAGACAATTGACACGGGCGCTCCGGGTTGATACGGGCTGGGGCCGACGTTCATTTTGACTTGGTCGATCCAAGGTGCAAAGTCGATGAAGCCGCCGTCGAGGTTGTTGGGCGGGGCGGGAGTATAGGTGGCGGCGTCGCGCACACTGTCGCCCGTCCCTACAGGATTGGCGGGATGCGTCGGCCCGTTGAATGCGCCCCACCAACTCCCCTCCGCAGCGATTGTCTCTGTATAAAGGGAAGAATCGGCCAGCATGACCATGCCCGCCTCCCGGTTCTCGCAGACGGCGTTTTGCTCGAAGCGCGTCGGCGTGCTCGGGAAGCTGTATGGGTCTTCCAGGTAGCGAGCGTCATACAACACGCCGACGGTGTTGCTCTGGATCAGCGAGCCGGTGACGGTATACCGGTGACCGCCGCTGAAGGTGGGGAGGATCATGACACCGGCGCCGGCGTTCTCTCTTGCCGTGATGCGATGGAGGCGGGCGAACGGCGGCTCGCCGATGAAAAAGCCGCCCTCTTCGCCCTGATTGCCGATCGCTGCGCTGTTTTCGATATCGACGCGTCCCGCCGGAGGGCAGAAAGGCGGCTCCATGTAATTCATTCCATCCCCGTCATTGAAGAGCAACCGGCTGTCCACCATCCTCACTGCCAGAGAACCATCAAAACGTCCGATTTGTAGGCCGTGGAACGCGTTCTGTTGTGCAAGCACGCCTTGCAACAAGACGGGCGTCAAGCTGCAACGTTCCTCGAAGGTGCGATCGCTGATCCAGAAGCCAACGGCGCCGTTGTCGATAGCCGCGCTGTTGGTCACCGTGATCGCAGCGTC
>JANWYX010000067.1 GCA_025055055.1 Caldilinea sp.
CGGCGTCCACTTTCACCTCCGGCTTGCCCACCACCTCGGTGGCGCCCTGAAGGTCAACGGTGGGGAAGGTGAAGAGGGCGACTTTGGGTTTGGTGAGCACGTTGTCGCCGGGGCCGGGCAGGTCGGGCTCCATGGGTCGGCGCACGGCGTCGAAGAACCCCTCGAGCGGCACGCCGCCCGCTGCATCGATGGGTGGGACGGCCTCTCCACGCAGGATGGCGGCCGCGCGCTGCACCGCCTCGACCGGCTTGACGTAGCCTGTGCAGCGGCAAAGCACGCCGCCCAGAGCGTCGCGAATCTCCGCCTCGCCGGGCGTCAGCGTCCTGGAGAGCAGCTCCTGAGCGGCCAACACCATCGCCGGCGTGCAATAGCCGCACTGAATGGCGCCCGTCTCGGCGAATGCCTGCTGGATGGGGTGCAGTGGCGCGCCGGGGCCGCGGTCGAGCGCCTCCACCGTCTCGACAGTGTGACCATCCGCTTGAGCGGCCAACACGACGCAGGTCGGCGTCAGTTTGCCGTCGAGCAACACGGAGCAAGCACCGCATTCGCCGGTCTCACAGCCATGTTTGACGCTCCACACGCCGTTGCGGCGCAACACGGAAAGCAAGGTTTCGCCCGGCTCGCACACAACCGTGCGCTGCACACCGTTTAGCGTCAGATGAATGTTCATGCGCTCCCCCTTTGCTGAATGACATTCTCCAGCGCGCGTCGCGTCAGCACGCCCGCCATGGCGAGACGGTATTCGGCGCTTCCGCGATAGTCGCCCACGGGCGCGGCTTGCGCAACCACGGCCTCAACCAGCGCATCGATGGCTGCATTCAGAGACGCGTCGACGAGCGCCGTTTCGACGACGATCGGCTGCGGCGCTGCACCGGCGACTGCTGCGCAAGCCTGCAGGGCGTCCACCACGACGACTACAGCTACGATCGCCCGATCCATGGGCGTGCGCGCCACACGCGCCAACGCCCCGCGCCGCGCCGCTCCAAGCTCAACGGTGACCTCGACCAGCAATGCGCCGGGCGTCGGACGATAATTGCGCAGGGCAAGTTGCTTTACTCCTTCGGCGGATTGAACGGTTGCAGTTGCGTTCAGAGCTAAGAGCGAAAGCAGCAGCTCCGGCGGCCCTTCCGCTGCGCCTTCAATGGCCCCAGCCAGCGTCGCCAAATTGCGCAGCGTGCGCGGGGCCGCCAATTCGGCGGATTGCCGAAGGATGCCGTCGGCCACCGCAGCGACTGCAGCGTTGTCCACCAGCGTCTGCAGCGGCGTGTTGGCGCCAAGGCGCAGCGTCGTCGGCTCGCGGCTGATGTACACCCAGGGCAACGCCTGTAGGTCAACGACGGTCGGCGCCGGTGGAAAGACTTCATCCGGCACACGTGGCCGAGGAATCAACGGCGCCGCTTGCCCGGCAGCCTGGCTCAACAGCGCCAACGCCTGTTCCGGCGTCGGCGGACGTTGATACGCTTGAATGTGTGCAGGCATAGGACCTTCCTTTCTGATAGGTTGGAGAACAGGCGTCGATGCACAAAACGTTGATGCGTAAAAAGTCGTTCGGGAACACCCCCTTCAGGGAAAAACACTCTTCCCGTCATCTATATACATGGCTGACGGGAACTTTTTCTCCAACCCATTTTACCCTGTTTAAGCGTTTACCGGGACGTCATTAAAGTAGCATATCTGAGACCCGCTGTCAAGCTCCACTTAAAAATTTTGAGTCGGCCTTAAAATACTCTTGACTTCTCAAGATGTGCATTGTACACTCTGGGCATGCCCACAAGAGAACAATTGAATCCTCAGGCAACAACAGACCATGGCGAACAGACGCATTCTTTTGGGAGCCGCATTCGCGCCCGCCGCAAGGAGCTGGGGTTGAGCTTGGAGGAGCTGGCGCAGCGCACTGGGCTAACCGCCAGCTTTCTGAGCCTGGTCGAACGCGATATGAGCAACCCTTCGCTGGAGTCATTGCGCCACATCGCCGAGGCCTTGGGCGTTCCGCCTTTCTATTTCTCGCAGGAGGCCGAACCGGCGCCGCTGACGCTGCAGAACCCGGTCGTGCGCGCCGATCAGCGCATCAAGATCACCTTTCCTCCAGGCGACGTCACCAGCGAGCTGCTTGTGCCCAATCTGCGCAATCGGCTAGAGGTCTTCATCACGCACGTGAAGCCTTCGGCAGGCAACATTGCGCGGCCGCCTCCTTTAGAAACGGAAGAGTGTCTTTTCGTGCTCAAAGGGAAAGTGCGCGTGGTGCTCAACGAGCAGGAGTATGTGCTGAGCGAAGGCGACAGCATCTACATTCATGGTCGGCTGCTGCGCGAAATCAGCTCCGTCGAGGAAGGGACGATCTTTCTCTCTGCCATCACCCCGCCAATTTTTTGAATGGGAGCATTTTAGGAGGATGGAATGCCTTTTCGCTTCACCGCCGCGCAACCGCCTGCGCCAATGCGACGCCCCACCCGGCACAGTGCACACGGCGATGTGCGCGTCGACGATTACCACTGGCTGCGCAATCGCGAGGACCCGCAGGTGATCGCCTATCTCGAGGCGGAGAACGCCTACGCCGCCGAGGTGATGCGCGACGCCGAGCCGTTGCAAGAGGCTCTCTTCCAGGAAATGCGCGGGCGCATCCAGGAGACCGACAGCACAGCTCCGGTTCAGGACAGCAGCTACCGGTACTATCGACGCACTGTGGCCGGGCTGGACTATCCGATCTACTGCCGTCGTACCCACAACCCGGAGGCGGAGGAAGAAATTTTGCTGGACGTCAACGAGCTGGCAGCAGGCTATGCATTCTGCGAAGTCGGCGAGTTTGCCGTCAGCCCCGATCACTCCCTGCTCGCCTACGCGCTGGACCGCAAAGGCGATGAAGCGTTCACGATTTTCGTCAAGGACCTGCGCACCGGCGAGCTATTGCCCGATCGGATCGAAGGCGCCTATTACGGGTTAGAATGGGGCAACGACAACGCCACGCTTTTCTACACGACGCTGGACCATGCTCACCGCCCGGACGCACTCTGGCGCCACCGCCTCGGCAGCGCGCAGGCGGATGACGTCCTGCTCTGGCGCGAGCCAGATGAACGCTTCTTCGTCAACCTCTATAAGACGCGCAGCAGACGCTTCATCGTCCTACACCTGCACAGCAATATGACGAGCGAGGCGCGCGTGCTCGACGCCGATGCGCCCGAGGCTCCGCTACGCCTGATCGAACCGCGGCGACACGGTCACGAGTACTTTGTCGAACATCGTGGAGACTGCTTCTACGTGCTGAGCAACGATGGGGCACAAGACTTTCGCGTGCTGACTGCGCCTGTGGAGACGCCCGACCTGGCCGCCTGGCGCGAGCTGATTCCCGAGACAACCGGCGTTTGGATTGAGCGCATCGAACTTTTCCAGAATCATCTGGCGCTCTTCGAATGGGCCAACGGCGGCAAGCGCGTGCGCATCGTGCAGCTTGTGCCAGAGCAGCCGAAGATCATAGACGCCCATGTCATCGCCTTCGGCGAGGAGAGCTATGCCGTTGACCCTGATGAAAATCCGACCTTTGCCACGACCGTGTTGCGCCTGCGCTACTCTTCCCTGAAGACGCCTGAGACCATCTACGCCTATGATATGGCGCAGCGCACCCTGCAAATGCTCAAACAGGAAGAGATCAAAGGCTACGATCCCGACGCATACGAGACGCGACGCTTGTGGGCGACTGCTCCTGACGGCGAACCAGTTCCGATCTCGCTCGTTCACCACAAAGGGATTGCCCTGGACGGAGGTCATCCCTGCCTCCTTTACGGCTACGGCGCCTACGGCGCCAGCAGCGAACCTTCTTTTCGCGCTAATCGGCTGAGCCTGCTCGAACGCGGCTTTCTATTTGCGATCGCACACGTGCGCGGCGGCAGCGAGAAAGGCCGCGCCTGGTATCTCCACGGCAAGCTGCTGCACAAGAAGAACACCTTCACCGATTTTCTTGCCGCCGCCGAAACTCTGATCGCGCAGGGCTACACCTCTCCAGAACGGCTGACGATCCAGGGACGCAGCGCCGGCGGCCTACTGATGGGCGCCGTGATGAACATGCGGCCCGACCTCTTCGCCGGCGTCATCGCCGAAGTCCCCTTCGTCGACGTCCTCAACACCATGCTCGACCCCACCCTCCCTTTGACCGTCATCGAGTATGAAGAATGGGGCGATCCGGCCGATCCGGAGTATTATGCATACATGCGTTCGTATTCGCCGTATGACAACATCGAACCCCAAGCCTATCCACCCATTTTGGCGACGGCCGGGCTGAATGACCCGCGGGTAGCGTACTGGGAGCCTGCCAAATTTGTGGCGAAATTGCGTTGCACCAAAACCGACGACAACGTTGCCCTGCTAAAGACCAACTTGACGGCGGGGCATGGCGGTGCTTCCGGGCGATACGAGTTCCTGCGCGAAACGGCTTTTGCCTTTGCGTTTCTGCTCAAAGTCGTCGGGGCGGTGTGATTACAAAGCAACGGACAAGCGTGTATGCGCATTGCGATCGATTTGCTCGTTTTGCTTATTTTAATGCTCGCCAACGGCTTTCTGGCGATGGCCGAAATGTCGATCGTCTCCTCTCGACCGTCCCGGCTGCAGGCGATGGCTGCCGCCGGCAAGCCGGGCGCCGCCACCGCGCTGAAGCTGCTCCAAAATCCCGGAGACTTTCTCTCCACCGTGCAGATCGGCATCACGCTGATCGGGATCTTCGCAGGCGCCTTCGGTGGTGCCACGCTCGCTGCCCCTCTCGCCGAGTCGTTGCGACGAGTTGAATTCCTGGTGCCTTATGCAACGCAGATCGCCATTTTTGTTGTCGTGCTCGCCACCACCTATCTGGCGCTGGTCGTTGCGGAGCTGACCCCGAAACGCCTCGCGCTCAGCAAGCCGGAAGCGATCGCCTGCCTGGTTGCACCGGCGCTTGACCTCCTGTCCAGACTGGCGCGCCCGCTGGTTTCGCTGCTCGATCGTTCCAGCGGCGCGCTGGCGCACCTGCTCGGCGTGCGCAGCGACGATGCACCCGCCGTCACCGACGACGAAGTGCGCGTCCTGTTGCGACAAGGAGCACAGCTGGGGGTCTTCGAGCCGATCGAGGAAGAGATCGTCGCCCAGCTCTTTCGTCTGAGCGATCGACGCGCCAGCGCCATCATGACTCCGCGCACCGAAATCGTCTGGATCGACGTCAACCAGAGCCTAGAGGAAATTCGCGATCTGATCGTCTCTTCGCCCCATTCACGTTTTCCGTTGGCCGAAGATTCGTTGGATCATGTGATCGGCATTGTGTACGCGCGCGATCTGCTTGTGCAACGCTTGGTCGCCGAAACCATCGACCTGCGCAGCCTGGCAAAACCTGCCCTCTTTGTGCCGGAAAACATGTCGGCGCTTGATGTTGTCGAACAAATGCGCAAAAAACGCATCCCTGTCGCCCTGATCATCAACGAGTACGGCGGCGTGGAGGGCCTGGTCACCATCACCGACGTCGTCGAGGCGATTCTCGGTGCCATCGAAGAAGCCAGAATGGACGAAGAGCCGGACGTTGTGCAGCGCGAGGATGGCTCCTGGCTCGTCAATGGGTTGTGGTCGGTCGACGCCTTTCAAGAATATTTTCACCTCAACGACCTGCCACTGCGTGAGGAGCTCGACTATCAGACCGTCGGCGGCATGGTGATGGCGCTTCTGGGCGAGATCCCAACGATCGGCAGCCAGGTCCAAATCGACGGCTATCGCGTCGAAGTGGTCGATATGGACGGTCGCCGCGTCGACAAAGTGTTGGTGCAGCGGATGGGCGGGGAGGGATAGGAGTAAAGGAGAGGGGAAGGCGATGGTTGCGCTGAAACAGGCCATTGTTGAAGCGGAGCAGCGCATCCGCCCCTATGTGCGGCGGACTCCGCTGGATGAGTCGCTTGCCCTCGGTGAGATGGGCGGCGATCGAGTTTTTCTCAAGCTGGAGAATTTGCAATACACCGGCTCC
>JANWYX010000234.1 GCA_025055055.1 Caldilinea sp.
TCGGCGCAAATTGGATCGAGAACCGAAACGAAAGACCAGTTGCCCTCATTGCGGGCAACCTATCTACGTGCGCGGCGGGAAACTGGTGCGTGAAGATCAACTCGCAGAGGCTAAGGCGAAACCAAATTCCAAAAAGCCAACTTCCGGCAACGGCGTCGGTTCAGCGGCGAGCGCAAAAAAGCCGCCGCGCCCGAAAGCGAAGCCGCAAGGGCAGCTCGCCGCCGACATGAAGAAGCGAAAGGAGACGTACAGCCAAAAAGACCTGATGGCCGGGCTTCAACTGTTGTTGCGAGTTGCGGGCGTGCTCATCGCCGGGGGCGGGCTAGGCAAGATGCTCTCTAGCTTCCTGACAGGGGAAGAAAACGCAGTGCGCAGCGAAGCGAGTCTCGTCGGTTTGCTGGAAGGCGTTGATGTCGATCAGCTGCTCCAATCCATCTCGGAGGCGTACACCTCACTCAATGAAGAAGAGCAATTCCAGATGCGTGCAGTGGCGAGCTGGCTCCAAAATGGATTCCGGTTGCCGGCGGAGCGCGAAGCATAAGGAGCGAACATGAACCCGGTCGACATCATCGTCAAAAAACGGGACGGCGGTGAACTCTCCAAAGAAGAAATTGACTTCTTCATCGACGGCGTCGTCAACGGCGCCATCCCCGACTATCAGATCGCCGCCTGGTTGATGGCCGTCTACTTTCGCGGCATGACGGACCGGGAGACCACCGACCTGACGTTAGCGATGGCCGCCTCCGGCGACCAGCTTGACCTGCACGACGTCTTGCCGGGGGCGGTGATCGTAGACAAGCATTCCTCAGGCGGCGTAGGAGACAAAACCACGTTGGCGGTCGCCCCGATTGCGGCGGCCTGCGGCTTACCTGTGGGGAAAATGAGCGGTCGCGGCCTGAGCTTTTCCGGCGGCACCATCGACAAGCTGGAAAGCATCCACGGCTGGACCGCCGAAATTTCACAGGAGCACTTCCGCCGTCAGTTGCGCTCGATCGGGCTGGTGATCGCAGCGCAGACCGCCAATCTTGCGCCTGCAGACAAGATTCTCTACGCGCTGCGCGACGTGACCGGCACCGTGCCCAGTCTGCCCTTGATCGCCGCCAGCATCATGAGCAAAAAACTGGCGGCCGGCGCCGACGCCATCGTGCTGGACGTGAAATGTGGACGCGGCGCATTTATGGAGACGCTGGACGATGCGCGCGCGCTGGCGCAACGGATGGTCGCCATCGGGCGCCTGGCCGGGCGCAAGGTGACGGCGCTCATTACGCAGATGGAGCAGCCGCTTGGGCTGGCGGTGGGCAATGCGTTGGAAGTGAAAGAGGCCATCGCCACCCTGCACAACGCCGGCCCCGCCGATTTTCACGAGCTGGTCGAAACCATGGCGGGGGAAATGCTCCTGATCGCCGGAGCAACGGAGGACATGAGCCAGGCGCGCGCCGCAGTGCGCAAAGTCATCGCCGACGGCAGCGCATTCGAGAAATTCCGCGCTTTCGTCGCAGCGCAGGGCGGCGACGCGTCGCTGGTCGACCATCCAGAACGGTTGCCCACAGCGCCGATTCAGCTCCCTGTGCCGGCGCCGGTCGGCGGCTACGTGCACGCCATTGATGCCCGAGAAGTCGGTCTGGTGACCGTGGACCTGGGCGGAGGGCGCCGCAAAAAAGGCGATCCGATTGACCCTGCGGTGGGCGTCGTTTTGTCCGCAAAAGTGGGGACAAAAGTGCAGAGCGGCGAAACACTCTGCACCGTCCATGCGGCCACCGAACAGAGCGCTACAGCAGCAGCAAAACGTCTTCAAGCAGCCTACGCAATTACAGACGCGCCGGTGAGGCCACTAGAAATCGTGCTCGACCGGCTCGCATAAGCAGGGAGGTTACGTATTGCGTGTTCCGGTCACGCGATACGTTCTACCAATCCGTGCTTTTACGCTCATTCACCACACGCTGATAGAGAAGCGCCGTCTGTCTGGCGATGTTGTCCCAGCTATAGCGGTCCTCCACCTCGCGTAGGGCGCGGCGACGCCGTTCGGCGGCGGCCTCCGGCTCGGTGAAAAGCTTGTTCACCGCCCAGGCAATGCTCAGCGGATCGTTGGGATAGACGGTGAGGCCGGTCTCCAGATGACGCACCACTTCTGCCAGGCCCCCGATACTCGAAGCAATCACGTTCGTTCCGGCCGCCATCGCCTCCAACGCCACAATGCCAAAAGGCTCATACAGGCTGGGAAAAATTGCGGCGTCCACAACGCCGTAAAGGCAGTCGCGTTCTTCGTCGCTGACGTAGCCCAAAAAGGTGATCGCCCGCTCCACTCCTAACTCATAGGCCAGTGGCCAATACTTTTCACTGTTCTTGCCGGCCACCAAAAGCCGGGTGTTCGGATGCTCGGCCAAGATGCGCGGCATCGCCCGGATCAACACGTGCAGCCCCTTTTCATAGACGATGCGCCCAACGAAGAGCAACAACCGCTCGTCGTTGGGGGCGTAACGCTGACGCAACAGCGCTCGCCGCTCTTCCGAACAGCGCATCATGGCCTCGATGTTGATGCCGTTGGGAATAACGATCGTCTTCCCCTCGGGAATGCCGAAGTAGTGCTGCAATTCATTGCGCATGAAGTGGCTACAGGCAATAATGTTCCATGCCTCAAAGCAACACTGCCACTCCATGCGGTCGATCTGCGAACTGGTTTCACTGGGGATGTGTCCTTGATGGCGCCCTCGCTCGGTGGCGTGCATCGTGGTGATCAGCGGAACTTTCCAGCGATGTTTCAGCGCAATTCCGGCCTTGGCGACCAGCCAGTCGTGAATATGGATCAAGTCGTAGGGCTGGCGTTGCGCAAGCGCTTCTGCGCGCTCCACCAGGTTCTGATTGTTCTGAATCACGCTGTTGTAGTGATCGATCGGATCGATCGGCGGCGCGTCTACCCGATAAATGCGCAGAAACTCGTTGACCTGCTCCTCCTGCGGCCCGCCGCTGTAGCGCGTTGTAAGGACATCGACGGAGATGCGATCTTCGTCTCCCACGCCGTCGATCCTCTGGCCGCTCAGAAACGGCGTCAATTCGGCGACATGTTTGCCCATGCCACCCACAACGTAGGGAGGATA
>JANWYX010000334.1 GCA_025055055.1 Caldilinea sp.
CCCTTCGGCCCCGCGCTCGCGCGAGACAGCGCGCATCGCTGCCACGGCCTCCCAACCTTGCGCCTCGAGGGTGGGCGAAAGTGCAAACGGTGCATCGGCCGGCAACGATGCCGCCAGCCTTTGCAGGCGTTGGCGCCGTTCGCTCAGGGGCAGATGGCGGAGATCAACGCCGTCTTCCTCCAGCAGGTCGTAGGCCATTAGAATCACAGGCGCCTCTCGCAGCGTTCTGGCGTCGATGCGCTTGCGCCCAAGCCGCTGCTGCAACACATGAAAGGGCAGCGGCGCACCCGCGCGCCAGGCCAGAATTTCGCCGTCAAGGACGACCCCGTCCGGCAGCAACTGACCCAGGCGCTGCAGTTCCGGATAACTGTCGGTCACCAACTCCTCCCCGCGCGTCCAGAGAAGCAGCTCGCCACGGCGTCGGATGACCTGGGCGCGAACGCCGTCCCATTTCCATTCGATTTGCCATTCATTGCAGGAGCCGAGCGCCTCCAGCGGCTCTTCGAGCGGATAGGCCAGGAAAAAAGGGTAGGGTTGGCTGTGGTCGACCTGGTTCGCTCCCCGATCGAGCAGGGCCCTGTAGTCGGCAGCGGTCGGCATCCAATCGCCCATCAGACGGTGCGCCATCACCGCCGGCTCCACGCCGGCCACGTTCGCCAACGCGCGCACGACCAGCGTGCGTCCGACGCCGACGCGAAAACCTCCCGTGATCAACTTATGCCAGACATAACACTCCTGGCGATTCATCTCTCGCCAGGTGCGGCGCACCAACTCGCGTTGTTTTTCCTCACTGAGCGTGGAAAGCGGCGCAATTCGTTGGGCCACTACCTGATGGAGCGGCAGCGCAATGCCGTTTCCTGTTCCGGGCAGCAACAGCGCCAACGTTTCAGCCAAATCGCCGACGGCGTCGTAACACTCCTCGACCAACCAGAGCGGCAGCTTCGCCTCCTCAGCAGCCCAGATGCGAAGTTGCGTAGAAGAAAGTGTGCGCTTGAAGCGGCGACCGCTGAGAAAATAGAGCGCCCAGGCTGCGTCTTCGGCGGGCGCTGCAGTGAAATAGCGCTCGAGCGCCGCCACCTTGTCGTTGGTGCGGTTCGACTCATCCAGTTCGGTGTATAGCTGCGTAAATCTATGCATTACTCCACCGTCCCGTCGACGACTGCATCCATTTCTTCCAACGCCTCGCCGGTGAACCGGGTTGGGATCACCTCAGCGCGCCATCCGTCCTCTTGCAAAAAGCGCGCCATCTGGCTTGCGTAGCCATGCGTGACGCCGATGCGTTCTGCGCCGGTGGCGCGAATCGCCTCCAGTAGGCCGGCCCAGTCTGCATGGTCGGAAAGTACGAAGCCGCGATCGACGGCGCGCCGTCGACGCGCGCCGCGGATAGTCATCCAGCCTGACGCAAAAGCCTGTGAGCAAGGACCGAACTTGCGCAGCCAGCCGGGCATATGGCCGGCCGAAGGAGGCGCAATCACCAATGCCCTGCCTCGATGCAGCCGAGCGTTCATCTCATCCGCATGGAAAACCTTAGGCAACTCGACGCCGGCGCTGCGATAGAGTTGGATGAACGGCAACACGGCGCCGTGCACCAGGATCGGGCCGAGCGAGGCGTCGATCCCGGCCAGCAGGCGTTGCGCTTTACCCAGCGCATACGCATAAAGCACGCTGGTGAGGCCGTTTTCCTGGTTGGTTCGCCACCAGCGCTCGATCTCGGCGAAAACCTCCGCCTGCGGCGGCCACCTGTAGATCGGCAGGCCAAAGGTCGATTCCGTGATGAACACATGGCAGCGCACCGGTTCAAAAGGCTCGCAGGTGCGCTCGCATTCCAGCTTGTAATCGCCGCTGACGACCCAGGCCTCGCCCCGCCGTTCGAGGCGCACCTGCGCCGAACCGAGCAGATGACCGGCGGGATGAAAGGAAATCGTCACATCGTTGATGGTCAGTCGCTCGCCAAAGGGCAGCGTCTGAACCACAGCGTCACCGACGCGGCGCGCAAGTAAGGGCGCGCCGGTCGGTGTCGTCAAATAACGCCGGGAGCCCGGACGTGCATGGTCGGCGTGCGCATGAGTGATGATTGCGCGCGCAACCGGCAGCCAGGGATCGATATAAAAATCGCCCGCCGGACAATAGAGGCCAGAAGGCGTAAGCTGCAGCAGATCCTCAGTCACAGTACGATTGAAGCATACGTTGGGAAAAGCTCTGGTTGTGCTGCTTGCAATTGGAGTAAAGTTCCTTCTGCGCCAGGAGCCGCAATTTGAGAGGCCGTCCCTCCCAAATGCAGAGGCGTCCTGCCTCTGTATGGACGCCTCTGCATTTCCTTAGTTCTCCCACAACCTTGTAGTTTGCCGAGAATGTGCGGCTGGGAACCGCACCTACGACGCTTGCCAGATTATTTTGTCAAAACCATGGAGTCGCCCTCACCGCAGTGGCCGGCTGATTGGATGGCAACTGCGGTGCGATGCTCCAGGCAAGCGCCTCTACCTCAGATGGCTTGCCACCAGGTCGGCGATTTCATCCGGATGGCGCGCCACTTTGGCGCCGGCGCGCGTGAGCGCAGCGATCTTCTCGGCGGCCGTGCCTTCGCCGCCGGAGATGATGGCGCCTGCGTGCCCCATGCGACGCCCAGGCGGCGCGGTCTGACCGGCGATGAAGGCAGTCACCGGCTTGCTCATCCGGGAGGCAATGTATTCCGCCGCTTTCTGCTCATCCGTGCCGCCGATCTCCCCGATCAAGATCACCTGCTCGGTCTCCGGGTCCTCCTCAAACATTTGCAGCACATCCAGGAACGAGGTGCCGTTGATCGGGTCGCCGCCGATGCCAACCGCCGTCGTCTGGCCGATGCCGCGTTGCGTTAACGCATAGACAACCTCATAGGTGAGTGTACCGGAACGACTCACCACACCGACGTTGCCGCGCGTCATGATATGACCGGGGATGATGCCGACTTTGGCCTCGCCCGGCGTGATCAGACCGGGGCAGTTGGGACCGATCAGCCGTGTATGTGTGGTGTCGAGATAAGCGCGCACCTGTACCATGTCAAGCACCGGAATGCCCTCGGTGATGCATACGACCAGATCGATGCCTGCCTCGGCAGCTTCGAGAATAGCGTCGGCAGCAAAGCGCGCCGGCACGAAGATCACGCTGGTGTTGGCGCCGGTGGCGTGCACGGCCTCGCTGACGGTGTCGAAGATGGGAATGCTGCCGAACGCCCAGTCGCCTCCCTTGCCCGGGGTCACGCCGGCGACGACCTGCGTGCCGTAGTCGATCATCTGTTTGGTATGAAAAGCTCCCTCGCGACCGGTGATGCCTTGCACCAGAAGGCGCGTCTCTTTTCCGATCAGAATGCTCATCGTAGCTCTCCTTTGGCGGCAGCCACGGCCTTCTGCGCAGCGTCGGCCAGGCTGGTGGCGGTGATCAGGTTGGCTTCGGCCAGAATTTGACGACCTTCCTCCTCGTTGGTGCCGACGAGACGGACGACGAAGGGCACGCGCCCGTCGAGCGTACCGATTGCCTCCAGCACCCCGCGCGCTACCTCATCGCAACGCGTGATGCCGCCAAAGATATTGATCAGCACTGCCTTGACGCGACTGTCGCTGAGAATGATGCGCAGCGCCGCCGCCACTTTGTCCGACTGCGCGCCGCCGCCGATGTCGAGGAAGTTGGCCGGCTCGCCGCCGTAAAATTTGACGATGTCCATCGTGGCCATGGCCAGGCCGGCGCCGTTGACCATGCAGCCGATTTCGCCGTCCAAATGAATGTAACTCAGGCCGTAACGATGCGCCTCGCGTTCGCTCGGGTCTTCTTCGTCCGGGTCGCGCATCTCGGCCAACTCGGGATGGCGGAAGAGGGCGTTGTCATCGACCGAAATTTTGCCGTCGAGCGCCAGCAGCTTGTTTTCGCCTGTGATGACCAGCGGGTTGATTTCGGCCAGGCTGGCGTCGGTGTGGATGAAAGCCTGGTAGAGCCCTTGAGAAATTTTGATGAAATCGTTGATGAGTTCCTTCGGAAGCCCGATGCCGTCGGCAAGAATGCGAGCATGGTGAGAGCGTAGGCCGAGGAAGGGATGCGCGGCCACCTTGACGATCTTCTCCGGCGTTTTGGCCGCCACCTCTTCGATATCAACGCCGCCTTCGCTGCTCGCCATCAGCACAATGCGCCGGCTGGCGCGGTCGAGCACGGCCCCTAAATAGATCTCCTTGCGGATGTCGGCGGCAGGGTCGACGAGCACCTTCTTCACCGTCAACCCTTTGATTTTCATGCCGAGAATTTCGTCGGCGCGCTGCTCGGCTTCGTCCGGCGTGCGGGCCAGCTTGATGCCGCCTGCCTTCCCGCGTCCGCCGACCAATACTTGCGACTTCACTACAACCGGCCCGCCGAGACGAACGGCGATGTCGCGCACTTCGCCCGGCGTGGTCGCCACCTCGCCGCTCGGAACAGGAATGCCGTAGCGGGCGAACACGCGTTTTGACTGATATTCATGCAAATTCAAGTGAAAACCTCCTCAAGGTTGGCTCGAGAGCCGAGCTTGACTCTGTAGTCGAATGTTCCGGCGTCACGAAACCCGATCGCCGATTTCTATTGCCGGAAGGTGCAAATTGGCAACTGTTGTCTGAGAAAGGTTCTACATGCTTCGTCATTATAGTGCTTCGCAAAGGCAGATGACAAAATATGCGCACTTTCAAAGGCGTGCTAAAACCCGACGCACCAAAGGTTCAATGCAAAGTGCAAAGAAACGCCGGCAAACGGCTTTGCGCGCCGGGCAGGAGGGGGTTTGATGGAAGCGCCTTGTCATCGCCGCGTCGAGGCGCAGCGTCTGTACTGAAAATTAGTATCAATTATCTCGATCTATTTGGAAGATTGCGCTGCAGTGAGCTATGATCTCTTTTACGGTTGCAGAGCTACGTACGCTTTATGCAGCCGGTAAGCGTTCGAAAAATGGAGGGCGTTGAGATGTTTTTCTTTTCTTATGCAGGTCGCCATGAAGTCTGTCCGGTGGCCGGCGAGCCTGCGCTTCTGGTGCGCGATCTGTATGCAGGCTACGATCAGCGCGATGTGCTGCGGGGCGTGACAATGCGCGTGCCGGTGGGCGCGCGCGTGGCGCTGATCGGCGCCAACGGCGCCGGTAAGTCAACGCTCTTCAAAACGGTGGCGGGGCTCCTGCCCATCCGCAGCGGCGAAGTGCGCATCTACGGCCGTCCGGTAGGAGCGTGCCATCACCGCGTCGCCTATCTGCCCCAGCGCAGCGAGATCGACTGGCATTTCCCGATCACGGTGCGTCGGCTGGTAGTCAGCGGCCGCTACGTGCATCTCGGCTGGTTTCGACGCCCGCGGCCGGAAGACTGGCGCATCGTGGACGCCATGCTGGCGCGGCTGCAGATCGACGACCTTGCCGAACGCCAGATCGGGCAGTTATCCGGCGGCCAGCAGCAGCGCGTCATGCTGGCGCGTGCGCTGGCGCAGGGCGCCGACCTTTTGTTGCTCGATGAGCCGCTCAACGCCGTCGACGCAGAGACGCGCGCTATCGTTGCAGCCGTGCTTGCCGAAGAAAAGGCGAATGGACGCACTATCGTTGTCGCCACCCATGACCTCGATCGCCTGGAGAGCGATTATGACGCGGTGATTCGCCTGGAGGACGGTAGAGCCTACGGAGAAGCTGTTTTGCATTTGCCCGAGCAAGCGCTGCCGATATTGGCGCCGGGAGTCGTCCATGTTTGAGGTTCTCGTTGCACCTTTTCGTTACAGTTTCATGCAGACGGCGCTGCTCGCTGCCATCTTGATCGGCGCGCCGGCGGCGGTGATCGGGAGCTACGTCGTGCTGCGTCGAATGGCTTTCATCGGCGACGCCATGGCGCACACCGTGCTGCCCGGCTTGGTGATCGCCTATCTGGTGGGTTGGAGCCTCTCCGGCGGCGCAGCGATTGCCGGTGTGATCGCCGCCGTGCTGATCGGCTGGTTGGCGCGACGTCAGGAGGTGCGCGAAGACACGGCCATCGGCGTTGTCTTCACCGGCATGTTTGCACTCGGCATCCTCCTGATCAGCACCGTGCGCTCCTATCGGGACTTCACGCACATGCTCTTCGGCAATATTTTGGGCGTGACGGTCGAAGATTTGCGCCTGATGGCGCTGGTGGCGGCGCTGGTGCTGGGACTGTTGGCGCTTTTCCATAAAGAGCTGGAGCTTTCCTCCGCCGACCCCATTTACGCACGTGTGATCGGCATTCCGGTCGATCGGCTGACCTTCTTGTTGCTCATTCTGTTGGCTCTGAGCGTGGTGACAGGCATCCAGGCGGTTGGCGTGGTGTTGATGAGTGCGCTGCTGGTGACGCCGGCGGCCGCCGCTGCGCTGCTCACCCATCGGCTGGTGCACGTGATGGCGCTGGCAGCGTTCTTCACCGTGCTTGCCGGTGTTGTTGGGCTGTACGCCTCCTACTATTTCAATGTCTCCTCCGGCGCGGCGATCGTGTTGACCTGCACGCTCATCTTTGGCGTCGCCTGGATGGGCAGGCAGATTACACACAGATAAAACCTCTCCGGCGTTCGCCTGAAATTGCACCGGAAAGCCCTAAAATTTGGCTGCTCTGGAGGACTTGAGTATACTTATTTGCATAAGTGACGGGTGAGGTGATGGGGGATAGTTTAATCGGCAGAACACCTGACTCTGGATCAGGCAGTTGGGGTTCGAATCCCTGTCCCCCAGCCAACGATGAAAGGCAGCGACGGTGAACTCACCGTCGCTGTTGATTTTCAAGAGGCTGTAACACAGGCCATGCGTCTCATGAGTTTCACGCATTCCCGGCGTAATCCTCTCTCGTCCTTCCCCCATGCGTTGATGCGTGGTTGACGGCGCCGGGCAACGCCGTGCTCGATCCGATGAGGGGTTCCGGCGCCGACGACCGTCAAGGCGCGTCTCACTTGACGATGTGGCGTCGGCAGCGACATCGACCCGTTGGCGTATTTGATTTCCTGTGTAAAGACGACGCCGTTGAATGGAGAGACGTTGCGCCAACGGCTTTACATCATCGATAGGGATATCATCGATAGGGATATCATCGATAGGAATCGATAGGGCCGAGCGCCGAAACACTCTACGGCGTTGTCATGACCATTCCTGTTTCGATTCTGTCGATGAAATTGCCAACTTTTGAAACTATTGTGTTTTGAAACTATTGTGTTTTGAAGCTATTGTGTTTTGTAAAACATTACAGAGCTTCCCGGAGGCTGTTCGCCCGGAGCTCGGCAAATTCAGAGAGTGAAGGAACCGGGCGATTCGGTTTCGGCGTCTTATTTCCGGTGTGATATACTCGAATGTTGACGGTGTAACAGGCGGAATCACGATGTTGCCGTAGATTTTACTTGCGCCTGGACCCGCAAAAAGAGATACACGGAGACGAAAAGATGACGAACCACTTTCGCCTGAGCAGAATCGGAGCAGCGCTCTTCGCTCTCTGGCTGTCCATCCTGGTGGCGGGGTGTGGGGCGGTTGCGCCGCAGGCCACACCGCTGCCCACGCGTACGCCGCTGCCTACTTTCACGCCCACCCCGGAAGAGGGTGTGATCGCCCAGCCGCCGGCGCCGGAGCAGTCATCCGGCCAAGAACAGACGCAACCGTCTGCACAGGAAGGAGAGGCGACTGCACCGGAGCAACCGTCCTCGCCCACCGACACGCCAACACCCGAACCGACGCCCACGCCGCAGGTTGCACAGCTTGTGCTCAACGACAACGTCAATATTCGCAGCGGACCCGGCACCAACTACAATCTCCTAGGCACCGAGCGTCCCGGCAGCACCTATCGCGTCACCGGCAGAAGCCCGGACGGCGCATGGTGGCGGATCGACTACAACGGTCGCGAAGGATGGGTCTTTGGGCAGCTTGTCACCGTTACCGGCGCTGAAAGCGTAGCCGTGGCGCAGAACATCCCGCCGACGCCGATCCCGCCGACGCCGACCAACACGCCGGTTCCTGCGCCAGCGCCGGCCGAACCGCAACAGCCTCCTCCCGCCGAACCGCAACAGCCGGCGCCGCCCTCCGGCAACAATTATCCATTTATCCTCGGCAACACGGAGCGTTGCGATCCAAATCCCGGGCAGACCTATTTTTCCGGCTACGTGCGCGATACGAACAACAACCCGGTCAACGGCGTCTGCGTGCACATCTGGTTCTACGAACCGCGCACGACCAAATGCTCCGGCTGCGATGGCGTCGGCGACGGTGTCTGGGGATTCTCGCCTTTTGGTGGCCCGGCTCCGCGCGGAACGACGGTCGAAATCTTTGTTGTCCAATGTCCATCCGGTCCGCTGCCGCCGGGCGGCCTTTCCTCCAACTTCGGCGACCTGACGCCGCAGTCGCCCAAATGGGTGCGCACGATCAACGAGAGCGAACAGTGCACCGGCATTACCTTTTACAGGAGATAACCGCCGGCCTAAAGCCTCGGGCATGGTGACCGCTCATGCGAACAGCGTTCAAACAGCTCTCGATCCTCTGGCTCAGCCTGCTGCTCATCGGCGGGCTGAGCTTTTTGATCGTCCAACTGGCGCCTGTGCGCGCCTGGCTCTGGCGACATACGGGCGAGGAAGAGCTGCTCGCCCAGATGAAGGGATTCACCGACCTGCTCGGCGATCGTCTGCGGCCACCGCTGACGCTGGCGCCGGACGCCGAGATGCAATATGTCGACGTCAACCCCTTTGGCGTCAACACCTTCCTAGAGCAGGAGGTGGAGCCGGCCAAGCGCGAGCTGGCGATCCGCATGGCCGCCGAGGCCGGTTTCCACTGGCTGCGGCAGGAGTTCCCCTGGGAAGATATCGAAATTCACGGCAAGGGAGACTTTGAAGACCGCCGTCATGTGCCGCATCGCTCGGCCTGGGAAAAATACGACCACATCGTCGAGACGGCGGAAGCCTACGGCATGGAGCTGATCGTCCGTCTCTCCAACCCACCTGCGTGGACGCGTGCACAGGGCGAGGGCGAGAACAACGTGGACACCTTCGCGCCGCCGGACAACGTGCAGGACTTCGCCGATTTTGTGTATACAGTCGTGAGCCGCTACAAAGGGCGCATTCGCTACTACCAACTTTGGAACGAGCCGAACATCTATCCGGAATGGGGAAGCTATCCGATCTCGCCGGAAGCTTACGTCCAGCTGCTCAAGGCCGGCGCTGAAGCTGCGCGCGCCGCCGATCCGGATGTGGTCATCATCGCCGGCGCCCTCGCATCGACCATCAACCTGCAGCCGGACGACCCGCCGCCGGACAACAGCCTGAACGACCTACTTTTTCTGCAGCGCATGTACGACGCCGGCGCTGCCCCCTACTTCGACATCATGGCAATACAGGGTTATGGTCTCTACAGCGGACCGACCGACGACCGCATGCATCCGCGTGTGATCAACATCAGCCGCCACAAGTTCATCCGCGACCTAATGGTCAAGAATGGCGACGCGCACAAGCCGATCTGGATTGCGGAAATGAACTGGAACGCTGCGCCGGAGGACGTTGAGCCGCGCTATGGGCGCGTGACGCTGCAGCAGCAGGCGCGCTATCTTCCCCTCGCCTACCGTCGCGTCATCGAGGAGTGGCCCTGGATCGGCGTGGCGAACACATGGTACCTCAAGCGCGCCACTGACCTCTGGGAGCAAAATCGTCAGCCGGAAGCCTACTTCCGCCTGCTTGCCCCCGATTTTACGCCCCAGCCGGTATATGAGAGCATGCGCGCGTTCACAGCTTCGTTGCAAGAGTGACGGGCAGAAAATCATGCGCCGACCGGATTCACGGCTTGAAGATGTGGGGGGAGCAGCGCAGGGGCGCCTGACGCTCTTCAAGCTGCAGCTTCCCGAACTCGCCGTAGCAATCTCCCTCTTACTCGCTGCGCTTCTGCGTTTTGTTCACCTCGACGCCTCCTCTCTTTGGAACGATGAGGGCAATTCCTGGGCGATGCTCTCACGCAGCTTCGGCGAAATTGCGGCGGCAGCGGCGGCGGACATCCATCCGCCGGGATATTACTGGCTGCTCAAGGCGTGGTCGCTGCCGGTCGGCGACAGTGCAATGGCGATGCGCGGCCTTTCGGCGATGCTCGGCGTAGCGCTCGTGGCGCTCATCGCGGCCATCGGGCGGCGCGCCACGCACGGCGAGGCAAGCTGGCGATGGTTTCCGGCGTTGGCAGCTTTTTTGGCGGCAGTCAACCCATTTCAAATTTATTACAGCCAGGAAGCACGCATGTACATGCTCCTGGCGGTGGAGGCGACCGGCTTGTTCTGGGCCTTTCTGTGGCTGATAGAGGCGGAGGATGGGGAATTGAAAAGCTCTGACAGGACAACTTCCCCCGGCTCCTCACCTTCCCAATCTCCCATTTGTTCATCATCGCTTTTGCCATGTTTCCGCCGGCTCTCTCCCCAAGCGCTGTTCGTTTTTTTTGGCATCGCCGGCCTGTGGACACACTACAGTTTTCCCATCGTCCTGGCGGCGGCGGGCGCAAGCTTTGTCGTCCGATGGGCGATGGCGCAGCGACGTTCCATTTTACGCCTTTCAGCCCTTGCCGCCCTTCTTCGCTTTCTGACGCTCAATCTGCTGATTCTGCTCGCCTTTCTGCCCTGGCTGCCGACGGCGATCGATCGCGTTTTGAACTGGCCCAAGGGAGGCGTTGCGATCGGCGCGCCGGATGGGCTGACGTTGACGTTGCGTACGTTGCTATTTGGGCCGCTGCGCACCACGCCGGAGCCTGTAGGGCCATGGCTGGCGTTGGCGGGCCTCTTGCCGGTGATGGGGCTTTTTGCGCTGCGGCGCCGTCCCTGTCTGAGAGTGATCGGCGGGCTGTGGCTGCTGGCGCCGGTCGCCATGATGTTCGGCCTGGGCCTCTTTTCGGACGCCTTCCTAAAGTTTCTGTTGGTGGCGTCGCCGGCCTGGTGTCTGCTGACCGCTGCAGCCCCGTGGACAGGTTCGCCGACGTGGGCGCTCGGCCGTCTGCAACAGACGCTGCTCATTCTGGCTGCGGTCGGGTTCAGCGCAGGCGCAGCGATTGCAACGTTGCCGCTGTATTACAATGACCCTTTTGCCCGCGACAACTATCAGGGCATTGCGCGCTACCTAAAAGCCGTAGGCGATCCGCACGGCGACCTGGTGCTGCTCAATGCGCCCGGACAGCAGGAAGTCTGGCGTTACTACGATCCCGGCCTGCCGGTCCTGGCGTTGCCGGCGCAACGGCCTGCTGTTCCCGCAGACGTCGAGACCCGACTCGAAGCTGCGACAAGGGAGAAACGTCGCGTCTTTGCGCTCTTCTGGGCGACAGAGGAAGCAGACCCGGCGCAGCTCGTCGAAGGGTGGCTAAACGCCAACGCCTTTAAGACACTGGAAAGCTGGCAGGGTAATCTGCGTTTTGTCGTCTATACGTTTGCCAACGACCTTGTCGCCTCTCCCTTCACACCGGTTCGTTGGGAAAACGGCATGGTTCTGCTTAAAGTCGAGCAAGGCGCTCTTCCACCGCAACGCGTCTCTCCCGGAGATGCAGCGATCGTGCGTCTGACGTGGAGCGCCGAGATTTCGTTGAACCGACGTTACAAAGTCAGCGTGCAGCTGCTCGACGAACGCAATCAGGTGATCGCCCAACACGACGGCGAACCCGGCGGTGGCGCTATGCCCACCGATCGATGGTCGCCGGGGCAGCGCATCATCGACAATCACGGCGTCGCCATCCCCTTCGGCACACCGCCGGGCCTTTATGCGCTAAAGGCGGCGCTCTATGATGCAGAGACCGGCGTGCGCGTGCGCCAATCCGGGGTGGAGATGGTGTCGCTCGGATCTGTGGTCGTGGAGCGCGCAGTTCAGTCCCCTCCGACAGACGTGATTCCCATGCAGCATCGTCTGGGCGAGACGTTGGGAAGAGTGCAATTGGTCGGTTATGACGCATATCGTCGCGGTTTTGCGCATGCGCCGAAAACGCCGCTCCATCCAGGAGACACTGTCACTTTTATTTTCTACTGGCAGGCCCCTTCCTCTCTGCCGGCGGATTGGCCTCTAGATCTGACGATGACGCTGCGCCTTGGGGCGCACGAGGTCAGTGCGCCTCTGGCCGGCGCCTATCCGACCGGCGCATGGACGGCGGGCGAGCTGGTGCGCAGCGTCGTAGAGACCGTCTACGACGGCAGCGACGCGCGTCCGCGTCTAACGGTGGAGGGAGTCTCCATTGCGCTGGAGACTTTGCCGACACAATAGGCTTGATCTCGGTTGGAGATGGCGGGCAGGATGCGACGGTTCGTCTTAATTCAAATTGACATAGTACTACGTTTAGTATAGCATGGATGAGCAGGCAACAGAGTTTACTGCGATGTCAACGAGAACGCTTATGCCACTTTCTAAACCAATGCAGGATGCGCTTGAACTTCCGATCTGCCCGATTGAACCGGCCGCCCACATCATCGGACAGAAGTGGACGCTGCAAATCGTCTATTTTCTCTTGAACAGCTCTTCCATGCGATTTTGTGAGCTTCAGGACAGATTAGGGGGCGTCAATCCCAGTACACTGAGCAGTAGGTTGAAAATGCTCGAAGAGGAGGGCATCGTGCGACGAGAGCAAATCAGCGCCATCCCTCCGCACGTCGAGTACAGCCTTACGGCGATGGGCCGCGATCTGGAGGGCGTCATTCGTGAGGTGACGCGCTGGAGCAACGCCTGGTTGTGTGGGTCTACAAAGTAAAATTTCACGCCGCACCGGCGGCGTCAGAAGATCGGATTTTATTTTATGATTGTCAAAGGGTTAACCGTTGGATTGTTGCAAGAAAACTGTTATATCTTCGGGTGCAGTCGCACGCGTAGAGCGGTGATCATTGACCCAGGCGACAATTCGCGCGCCATTCTACGCCTGGTGGAACAGCAGGCTCTGCGCGTCGAGAAGATTATCAACACACATGCCCATTTCGACCACGTTCTGGCCGTGCCCGCCGTCCGCGCCGCCACCGGTGCGCCTTTCTTGTTGCATCGCGCCGAATTGCCGATCCTGCACGACCTACCCAACCGCGTGCGCCTGTGGCTCGATATGGACGTCGACCCGGTGGAGGACCCAGATGATTTTTTGGAGCATGGACAGATCATTGTGGTTGGAGAGGAGGCGTTGGAAGTGCGCTTCACGCCAGGACATTCTCCAGGGCACGTCGTTTTCGTGCACCATGCAGGTCGGCAGGTCTTCGCCGGAGACACCCTTTTTCAAGGCAGCATCGGACGCTTCGACCTGCCCGGCGCCGACGGGCCGACGCTGCTGCATAGCATCCGCAAACAACTGTTGACGCTGCCGGATGACTATGCAGTGTACCCGGGCCATGGGCCGGCGACGACGATCGGCTACGAGCGCGTCCACAATCCATATGTGGGGGAACGGGCGTCTCTGCGATGAACACTTGCGATGCGGTTTCTCGGAAAGCGTTGAAAACGGTTTATAATTTTTAGCGATGAGTGCATGGATCGACCGGTTGCCCGGCTTTTTCCGCCGGCCTGTTGACAACAGGCAGACGGCGCATAACAAAACTGCCTCTGTTCGCGCCTCCACCACCACGGGCGGCGGTTCGGTCAACGACCTGGTCGTCGTCTGGGAGGCGGCGCATCTCATGGAAGCGCATGTGGTGAAGGGGCGGCTGGAAAGCGAAGGCATCCCCGCCCTGATCCGCGGAGAAGCCTTGGCCGCCATCTACGGCTTAACCACCGGCCATCTGGCCATTGCCAAAGTGCTGGTGCCTGCGCCGCTGGCCGAGAAGGCACTGGCGCTTTTCTCGTCGCAGGAAGAGGAAGAAGCTTCGCTCGAGGCGTCCGATCGTTCATCGGAGGCATGAATCTTCTTGAGGACAGCAAAAATGGTGCAAAAGACAGACCCAATTGTCATCCCCGTTGAATTAGGCGAGCGGAATCGCTCTGGATTTCGGTCAAAATATATCGTCGGCGGTCTACTTCTATTGACCTTCGTCGGTTTTTTGATCGTTCAAGTGTACCACGCCACTACCACGACCGGCGCCTATTATCTCACCGTCGGCGAACTGTATGAACGCGTTCCCCAAATCTACGGCGAGCGCGTGCGCGTGAGCGGCAACGTCGTCGAGGGCAGCGAGAACTGGAATCCTCAGGAAGTAACGTTGCGCTTCCAAATCACAGATGAAAGCCAGCGCGTGCTTCCGATCGTCTTCTACGGCCCCCGGCCTGATAATTTCACCCGCGCAGCATCGGCGATCATTGAGGGCGAACTGTTGCCAGACGGCACCTTTCAGGCGCAGACGCTGCTGCTGAAGTGCCCAAGTCGCTATGAGGAAGAGCCGGAAGAGGTCTTCGTTGAAGCGGTTCGGTGAGGCCCGGCTGTCTTGCGCTTTGCTTTACGCCTTTGCTTCTCTACGGCTCTGCAATGACGCCAATTACACATCAAGAAGTCGCCGTGCGTCCACGGAGCAGGGATGACGAGATGAGCGCGAGTGGGCTGATCGTCGCCCGCAACATCGTCAAACGCTACGGGCGCAAGCGCGTACTCAACGGCGTTGAAATGTGTGTGCCGCAAGGTCAGGTGATGGCGCTGCTGGGGTCCAACGGCGCAGGCAAATCGACGCTGCTGCGCATTATCTCCGGCCTGACGAAACCCGATCGGGGGGAAGTGCTGCTCGGCGGCGTTTCCACAAGCAAAGCCGGTCATGAGATCCGCCGCTACATTGGGCTTGTGGCGCACGCCCCGCTCCTCTATGACAACTTGAGTGCGTGGGACAACCTGCATTTTTTTGCGCGCCTCTATGACATCCAACAGCCTGCCGTGCGCGTCGAGGCGGTGTTGCGCGCCGTAGACCTGTGGACGCGGCGGAACGATCCGGTGCGCACCTACAGCCGAGGTATGACCCAACGACTCGCCATCGGACGCGCCATTCTGCACGATCCGCCCGTGTTGCTGCTTGACGAACCGGACACCGGCCTCGATCCGAGCAGCGCCGAAACACTGGCGCAGCTCATTCGCATGCTAAGCTCCGGCAGGCGCGCGATCCTGTTGACGACGCACAACCTGGAGCGAGCCGTCGCATGGGCAGATTCGATCAGCCTGTTGGCCGATGGTAAAATTATTTGGTCAACTGCGACCGAAGGATTGACTTCGGAGAAGCTGCGACAGGTGATGACGGAGCTTGAGGTGTGAAGTCCATCCATGGATAAAAAGGTGCTTTCCGCCGAGCCACCGCCGTTGCATTCGGCTCATATCGATCTCGCTGCGCATCGAGTTGCAATGCGGCTGAATGGAGGCGCCCTCGCTTATTTGGGCAAGGTCGCCGCCGTCTTGATCAAGGATGTGCGTGCGGAGCTGCGCGGCCGAGAAATTTTCAGCACCATGACTGCGTTCAGTGTGCTGGCGGTGCTCATTTTCGGCATGGCGTTCGATCTGCGCGTGCCGCGCGCAGAGATGATTGCACCGGGTGTGCTGTGGGTGGTGGTGCTCTTCACCGGCGTGTTGGGGCTGAATCGCAGCTTTGGCGCTGAGGTGGACCGCGGCACATTGCCTTCGTTGCTGCTGGCGCCCGTCGACCGCAGCGCCCTCTATTTCGGCAAAATGCTCGCCAACCTCATCTTCACGCTGGCGACCGCCCTGGTGATCCTGGCGGTGATGTTTTTCATCTTCGACCTTAACCTCTTTCAGCCCTACAACCTGGTGGCGATGCTGTTAGGGGTGATCGGCTATGTCGGCGTGGGCACGCTATTTGCTGCCCTGACAGCCAACAGCCGCGCACGGGAAACCCTGTTGCCCATCTTGTTGTTGCCGGTCATGGTTCCGGTCTTCGTGTCCGGCGTGGCGCTGACCGCCGGTGTACTGGACGGTAAGGCGTGGGAAGATTTGAGCCAATGGTTTGGTATCCTGGCGGCTTTCGACGCCATCTTCATCGTCGTCGCCTATCTACTGTTCGACCTGATCTGGGAAGATGCGTAACGCGGTTTGGGTGTATAAGCCTTGGCTGTCTATCTTGTCGATTTAGAGTTAGAAAGGAACATCTATGCGTTCAGCGATGCCCCAGCCTCGTCCTGTTGGATGGCGTGGGATCGATATTCTCCAACTGATTTTGAGCGCTCTGGCCGTGGCAGCCATGACGGTCTCCATGTGGGCTGCGCTCTATTATGCGCCGCCGGCCAGCAACCTAGCGGGTGACGAACAGCTTGCGCAGCGCATTTTCTACATTCACATGGGCTGCAACGTCGGCGCGCTCGCCGGCTTTTTGATGTCGGTTGTCGGCAGCATCGTCTATCTGGTCAAACGCGATCTGGACTGGGATCGCGTCTCCCAAGCCGCCATCGAAGTCGGTCTGGTCTGCGGCATGGGCACCATCCTCACCGGCATGTTTTGGGCCAAGCCCACCTGGAACACCTACTGGACCTGGGATCCGCGGCTTACCACCTCGGCGATCACGGTGCTCGTCTATCTGGCCTATTTGCTCTTCCGCAACGGCATCGACAACCGTCACACCCGCGCACGCTTCGCCAGCATCTATGCGCTGGTTGCGTTTCTGAGCGTGCCGCTCACCTTCTACAGCGCCCGCATCTTTCGTTCGATCCATCCGGTCGTCTACGGCGCAGAAAATGTTGATGCTCAGGGGGGCTTCAGCGTCGGACCGACGATGACGCAGGCGCTCCACATCAACTTAATCGGCTTCTGCATCCTCTTCAGCGCGTTGCTTGTGTTGCGCTGGCGTCAGCTGCGCAACGAGGATGCGGTGGCTGAACTGAGAGAGGAAATTGCGTAAGCTATGTTTTACCTGATGATGGGTTTTGCAGCGGTCTGGCTGCTGGTGACGCTCTATCTCGTCTATCTTGGCGTGCGCCAACGTCAGCTCGACGCAGAAATGCGTGCGCTGCGCGAGGAGCTTGAAACCACCAATCGCAAACGAACGTAATGTAACCTGGCGATCACGTGCGCATCAAAATGGGTGAGACGTCTTGTGACAAGGCGTCTGCGCAGACCAGGCGGAGCATCGTTGCACCGGTTAAAGCAGAGTGTATTGTCTGACTACGCCCTGCTCGGTGAAAAACGCAGGGAACTGCGTCGCTTCCGAAAACAAGGAAAGGCTGCAGCCAGAAAAGCGCAAGGTTCATCCGAGAACACGCAAGGTGCAAGCAGTATGGCTAAGACGCTGGAAACCAACTCTCTAGAAAAATCTGCCGTTGCGGTTCAGGGGCAACCTGCTCAGCGGAAAAGTGAGGGCGCTGCGCGTTGGGGCGTCTTCCTGCACGCGTTCTTTTTTGTGCTCGGTTTCACCTTCATTTTCACCTTACTGGGTTCTGCGGCGGGGCTGCTCGGTCGCAGCCTCAACCCGTACATGCCCGTGATCCAGAAGTTTGGCGCCATCCTGCTCCTGATCTTCGGTCTGACAACGCTCGGCCTCTTCCACTGGCTTGTGAACGCCATCGAACGGCGCGTCGATGTGAGACAAAACCCCGCCGCCGAGGCGCTCGCCTCGCTGTTGAACCTTCCCAATCAGCTGCTCTACACTGAAAAACGCGTCGCCGACATGCATCAGATCGACCGGCGTTGGGGCTATCTGAGCAGCGCGCTGATGGGGGTAGCCTTTGCCGCAGGCTGGGTGCCCTGCATCGGCCCGATCCTGGCCAGCATCCTCTTTCTGGCCGGCAACAGCCAGACTGCGCTGCAAGGCGCCGGTCTTCTGCTAATCTATAGTCTAGGGCTGGGAATTCCTTTCCTGCTCACCGGCCTGATGTTCAGCAGTATGACGCGCTGGCTGCGCAGCCTCAATCGCCATCTCGGCATCGTCAGCATTGCCAGCGGCCTTTTCTTGCTCTATGTAGCCTATCTGCTCTGGACGGACAGCTTAGCGCTGCTCACGACCCGCTTCATGGCGCTCAACGAGTTCGTCTTCCAGGCGGAGGAGCAGGTCTCGGCGGTTCTCGCCGGCGGCGGCGTGCTGATCGGCGCCGGCGCAACTACGGAGATCGCCCTTGCCTTTGGCGCCGGTTTGATCAGCTTCCTCAGCCCGTGCGTCTTGCCGCTCGTGCCTGCCTATATCGGCTATCTCAGCGGCGCAGCGGTTGGCGTACGGCCACAACGATAGGTGAACGATGCGAGTGATTGTATACGGCAAACCGGACTGCCCGTTGTGCGACGAACTCAAGGAAGATCTGCATACATTGCAGCAAGAATTGTGTTTTGAGCTGGTGGAGCGCAACATTTTAGAACATCCAGACGATTTTGCCCGCTATCGCTATTTGATCCCGGTGCTGGAGATCGAGGGCGGCCCATTGCTCTATCCCCCGCACGATCCAGGCGTTGTGTGGCAGGCGCTCTCTGCTGCATCCAGGCGAATGCTATGACGATTGAACCCAAGATTGACCGGAGCCCCGCCACAGGCGAGTCAAAGCTAACCCGCTACGCCAACGATCTGATCATCGGCGTGGCGCGTCACTGGTTGGCCATTTTCAATACAGTGTGGGGCATCTATCTCTTTACGCCCTTTCTGGCGCCGATCTTGATGCAGATCGGGTGGACAGGGGCGGCCGGCGTCATCTACGCCATCTACTCGATGCTTTGCCATCAACTTCCCGATCACAGCTACTTTCTCTTCGGCCCGACGCTGATTCCTCAGGCGCCGGAACTGATTGCAGGCGGCATGCCGATCACCGACTCGCTGTTGATCGAACGCTCGTTTATCGGCAGCCCGGAATTGGGCTGGAAGGTGGCGCTCTGCCAGCGCGACGTCGCCATTTATTCCGGTGTGCTTCTTGCCGGCCTGAGCTACGCACGGCTGCGGCGCAATGTCCGCCCGTTGCCCTTCAAACTCTTTTTGTTGCTGGCGTTGCCGATCGCACTCGACGGCGGCACGCAGTTGTTCGGCCTGCGCGAAAGCAACTGGCTGCTGCGCACGCTTACGGGCGCCCTCTTCGGCGCGGCGGCGGTTTTTCTGGCCTATCCCTACGTACAAGACGCTATGCAGGAAGTGTTGGAAACCGAATTACTACGCCGCGCCGGTTTGCGTGCACCCGCCGCCGAAACCGGAGTCGGACGGCCCCCGGACACCCATCTATAAGTTGTTTCAACCTTTTTCGGATTCGACAAAGCCGCTTGTAGGATTTATACTATAAGCTTGTTGATTCGTGGTCTGGTCCGAGCAATCTTGCAGATCGAATGCACTTAAAAAGCATCTGACCGATAATTTGACAACCTGACCGGGGTTGAGTGGAAGCTTAAGGGAGCAATTCAATGGCAAACACAAAGTCAGCCGAAAAGCGCAGTCGCCAGACGCCGGTGCGCATGGCTCGCAACCGGGTGTATCGCAGCAGTGCGCGCACAGCCGTAAAAAAGGCGCGCCTGGCGATCCTGAACGGCGACCCCAATGCAGCAGAGCTGGTGCGCAATGCAGAACGCGCGTTAGCGCGCGCCGCACAAAAGGGCGTCATTCATCGCAACAACGCCGCGCGGCGCACAAGCCGGCTTGTGATGATGCTGCACAAACATCAAGCCGCCGCTTGATCGACGCACCGACATCGACGCGCTGACGTTGACTTGTGAAGAGCGTCGAGCGTAGATTTTAGAGCGCGTCTTCCGGCGGTCAAAGCGTAAAATGCATGTAGGCCAGAGCGTAATGAGTCTGGCCTTTTTTATTTTGACGCCGTTTGGGGGGACGCCCATTCTCCAACGCCCTGGTGGTAATCGCAGACCGGCTGCAGGGGACACAGCGCACAGCGAGGGTTCAGTGCCCGGCAAACGCGTCGACCATGGCGGATCAGGTTGATGTGCAGCGCATAGAATGCGGAAGGCTCGATGAGCGACTCCCAAATGCGTTTGATCTTATAGGCGTCCGCGCGGCGGCTGCTGACGCCCGTGCGCTGTGAAATGCGCTGAATGTGCGTATCCACCGGAAAGGTGGGGCCATTGAAACAGAAGAGGATGACGATGCTCGCCGTTTTATGGCCGACGCCCGGCAGCGAGGTGAGGTAGGTGAGCGCCTCCTCGATCGGCTTTTGCGCCAGAGGACGCAGGTCGTAGTCACCCCAATCCGCCTTGATGCGCTCCAGCGTCGCCACGATCGCCGACGCTTTCTGATTGTACATGCCGGCCGGACGGATCGCCTCCTTGATCGCATCCAGCGGCGCGGTGCGCACGGCGTCCCAGTCGCCGTTGAAGCGCACTTTCAATTGCTCGAAGGCGCGGCCGCTGTTGGCGTCGTTGGTGTTGGCGCTGAGGATGGTGGCAATCAATTCATCGACCGGGTCGTTGCAGCCCTCGAAGCGCGGCTCGCCGTAGTGCTCAAGCAACGTCTCGTAGATAAAACGCGCTTTGCGCTGCAGATTCTCAGTCTCGGCGCCGTTCTGACCCATCAGCTCGTTCCTCATTCAATCCACGTAAAGCCGGGGCACACGCGCCAGAATGCGGCTCACGATGTCATAGTTATTGGTTCCCACGCGGCGACCGGCCTCCTCTGCAGAGATCTCCCTCTCTCCCTGGCGGCCGATGAGAATAACTTCGTCGCCCTGGCGCACCGGCCCGCAATCGGCTTCAATGGTCGTGACATCCACCACGCACTGATCCATGCACACTCGTCCCAGAATAGGCGCCGGCCGTCCGTGGATCAACACGCTGCCCCAGTTTTGAGGCTTGCGCGGGAAGCCATCGGCGTAGCCGACAGGCAGGGCGGCGATGCGCATCGGGCGGCTTGCGATGAATTCGCGTCCATACGAGACCGCCTCGCCCGGCTCCAGATCGCTGACCTGCGCCACCGTTGTCTTCCAGGTCAGGGCAGGGCGAAAACCTTCGGGGAGCGGACACTGCTCAACGTCAGGGGCCAATCCATACAAGGCAATTCCCGGCCGCACCATGTCGAGGTGTGTGTGTGGCATGGTCAACAGCGCAGCGGAGTTGGCAGCGTGCGCAAGCGGAGGGCGCAGACCGTTGCGCTCCATCTCCTCAAGTAGGCGTCGAAAGCGCGTGAACTGTGCTTCGGCGTGACGCTTGTCCAGCTCATCCGCAGTGGCGAAGTGCGTAAAGATGCCCTCCAATCGCAAGGCATCGAACTGCCGGAGCGTAGCCGCCATTTGTGGCGCCAGTGCGGGCTTTACGCCCAGGCGATTCATGCCGGTGTTCACCTTCAAATGTACGGTGAGCGTTTGTCCTTGTGCGCGGGCGATAGCGTCCATAACGGCTGCCGTTTCCAGGTCGAAGAGCGTCAACGCGATCGAATGCGCCAACGCAAGCGACGTGTGCGCTGCCGGCGTGTAGCCAAGCACCAGGATCGACCGCTCGATGCCTGCTGCGCGCAGTTCCAATGCCTCCTGCAAGGTTGCAACGGCAAAAGCGTCGGCCCCTGCGGTTTGAAGAATGCGCGCCGTTTCTGCTGCGCCGTGGCCATACGCGTTCGCTTTGACCACGGCCATGAGCTTTGTCGTTGCGGCAAGTCGGCTGCGCAGGCGTCGATAGTTGTTCACCAGTGCGCTGCGGCTCACTTCAATCCAGGTCGGTCGCAGCGGCAGTGGATTGTGGCCTGGAGCCGCTGAGTACGTCAGACGGGCTGGGCTGGGGCGCTTCATAGAATAGAATTGTTCCAATCAGCTTGATGACGTTTCGCTTGATAACATTTCAGCTAGATGGCATTGGCTCCGTCCATCCACAGCGGCCTGCCAGCGTCTCCCATTCCTCCCAGGTCAGGCCGACCATGCCGGGCGCAATGCCCGGTTTGACGGCGCCGTGATAGTCGCTGCCACCGGTGACCAACAAGTTATGCTCCTTTGCCAGATGATGAAAATGGGCGATCAGCGCCATCACCGTCGCCGCGTTGACGCCGTAATGGCCTCGATTCAGTGCATAAGGATAGTGCACTTCAACGCCGTCTAACCCTGCAGCGGCCAATTTTTGGAGCACTGCGTCGATATCGCGCACGCGTGGATAGGCGCCCGGGTGCGCCAGCACGGCAACGCCGCCGGCCGCGTGCGTCAGTTCGATGGCCTCTTCGACGCGCAGGCTAAAGGTGCGCTCCACATGCGTGGGGTTGGAAGCGTCGCTCGCCAGAAATTGCGCAAAGACATCGGCTACCGAAGCGAAACGATCCGGATTGCGTTCGAGCGCAACCTGGGCGATGTGTACACGGCCGGGCACGCCTTCCGCCCGTTTTAGTACTTCCTCCACAGGGACGTCGACGCCGTACGACTGTAGCCGTTCGACTTGTCGAATCTTCTGCTCAATGCGGCTGGCGATCACTTGCTCGAGTATCGAGGTCAAGGTGGGATCTCGGTGGCGAACGCCTAAGCCCAGGATGTTAATGTCCAGATAGTCGCGCTCAGGCTCATTGCGCGTGCTGAACTCGACGCCCGGCACGATGCGCATCCCCAATCGACTGCCCGCTTCGATCGCTGCATCGACGCCGAGGACGCTGTCATGGTCGGTGAGCGCGATCACGCGCAGCCCAAGCTTTGCACAAAGCGCCACAAGGGTTGCGGGATCTTCGGTGCCATCTGAAGCCGTGCTGTGCAGCTGAAGATCCACCGGATAAGTCGCCATGCTGTTCATAAGAGCACCAACCCAAGCCGAATCGTATGCCGAGTCGTATATTGCCAATGAATTATGGCAAGCAGTTTACAAAGGCGCAAAGCCTGGATCTGCATTGTTATCACTTGCTCAAGAAGTTTTTCTTATGGCAACGATCGAAAAGCGCATCTAGATGTTTGGCAAAGAATTCAATGAATTGATACACTATACTACAAATGACTGATACAACAGCCGACAATCGCACTACATCGCCGACTCCGTCAACCATTTGTGCTGTTATCCGCTGCAGCGATGTAAGCTAGGCGTCGACACTCCGTAGACCTATCGTTCTCCTGAACGCGAAGGATTGTCGTGAAAATAGCGATTGATATTAAGAGAGGCAAATCTTGGAAGCAGTAGCCGAAAAAGTTGGCCGCTCTGAGATTGAGCTTCTTCAAAAGTTGCAAGCAGGCGATCAGCAAGCCTGGGTTGAATTCGTTCAGCTCATGAAGCCGCGCCTGTTGACCTATTTGCGCCACAACCTTCCAACTGCAGAGGATGCAGAGGATGTCCTGAGCGAGACGATGCTGGCGACGGTGCGCGCGCTGAAAGATTTCGATGGGAAGGCAAGTCTCTCCACTTTTGTTTTTTCTCTAGCCTATCGAAAGGTTGCAGACTTTTGGCGCAAACACCATCCCGAAACTCTTGAACTAGGCGAACGGCAACGTTCGCCCCTAAACGTTTCCAGCAAGTCGGTGGAATTCTTTGAAATTTTAGACCGATTGCCGGAGCTATCCAAACAAGTGTTGATCCTGCGCCATTATGTCGGGCTCAACGTCGGCGAAATAGCGCAGGTGATTGACCGCTCTTACAAAGGGACAGAGTCGTTGTTGAGCAGAGCGCGTCAACAATTGCGCGATGCACTGGACGAGGCAAGGTTCGAGGATGAGTGAGATCCGCCGCCTGATGGATGATCAGGACGAAGCCGACATCCAGGGCATCTTCAACGCATACTTTGACACCGAGCAGCCGTCGCCGGGTCTCGATGAGCGTCTGCTCCGGTTGGTGCTGCAAGAAGTGCAGGCGGTGTATGGAACTGCCCCTACGGCGCCTGTCGTTGTGCCGCGTCCTGCGCCACGCGTCGGTTATATCGAACGATTGCGCCGTTGGCTCAAGGCGCTTTCCCCCGGCCAATCGCTGGCGCTGGCCGGCGCAGGGGCCATTGTGCTCTTTTTGCTCGTGCTTGCGTTTTCGCAGCTGGCGCCACGCCCATTCACATCGCCCGCAATCGCCAGAGGAGGCGAGGTTACGGTTCTGCATCGACATGACAACACTTATCGAACGTACCGTGATGGCGAGCCGTTCCGAGTCGGCAAGGGTGATCAGATTCTGACCACGAGCGGCGCCGCCACCATCTACTTGTTTCCTTCACAGACCGCCGAGATCGCTCCCAATGCCTATGTCATTATCGACGAATTAAATACAGTATTGGACGTCACACAAGTTGAGCTGCTTGTGCTGCGTGGCCGCGTCGATAACACGATCGATGAAGTATTGACCGAAGGTGACCGTTATGTCGTGACCTCCTCGGTGATCACGGCGGCGGCGGTGGGCACGGAGTTCAGCTTTGAGGCGATCTCACCCAACGAGGTGATCGTGATTACTCGACGCGGCGCCGTCGAGGTCAGACGTGAAGATCAGACCGTTCTTGTGGAGGCCGGGCAACAGGTGGTGGCGCTCAACAATGCGCCTATGATCGTTTTACCCGGTGACGAGCGTCCCGATCTGCCGGCGTTATTGGTGATCTCGCCCAATGCTGCCGGTATTCCAATCTATGCCGAACCCAGCGTCCAGTCTCGGGTGATTGGCTATGCGACGGGCAACATGTTGCTACGCGTGCTGACGACCGACAGCACGCGCGAATGGTATCAGGTCTGTTGCGTGGCCGGGCAGGTAGGATGGCTCCGCATCGATGCGGTGCCCCCCTCTCCATCTCTTCCAGAATCGCAGAGTCGTACGCCATCGAACAACGGTCAAGAGAGAGGGCAAAGCGGGAGTGGCGCTGCCGACGGTGCTCCTTTCTTGCCGGACCAAGTATATGTCGAAGTCGTTTTCCCACGGCCAACACCGCCGGCGCCTGAAGCGTTATTGCCTTCACCCACCGTCACCGACTTGCCAACGATCGCTGCGACGCCGTCCCCTATGCCGACGGCTACCCCCACCCAGGGGGCGATGGTGTCGATTACGCCTGTTGCGCCGGTCATGATGACCAATACACCGAGCTTCACTCCAACATATACACCGACATATACACCGACATATACACCGACGTACACGCCGACGAACACACCGACGCC
>JANWYX010000337.1 GCA_025055055.1 Caldilinea sp.
TCTCGGCAGCGATGCGCTCGGCCTGCGCAATTTTGCTGGTCATGGTTCGGCTATTGTTGCAGAATGCTATTGTTGCAGAATCTCGTCGATCACCTTGCGGTTGATGGCGCCGGGCCGCACCTCCTGGATTAGGCCGTCGGCGTTCAGAAAGACGCTGGTCGGCAGCCCGCGCACGTTGTACCGATCGCTGATGGCGCCTTGGGGATCGAGCACGACGGCTGTATCCATGCGAAACTGCTCGGCAAAGCGGCTGACCGCCTCCGGCGTTTCGCTCACGTTAACGGCCAACAAGACCAGGTCGGGATATTCGTGCGCCGCCTGCAACAGCTCCGGCATCTCGGCGCGACAGGGCGGGCACCAGGTCGCCCAAAAGTTGATCAACACCCGCTTCCCTTTGAGATCGGAGAGCGCCGTGTAACGACCGTCGGGCAACAGCAGCAGAAAATCCGGCGGCGCATCCCCGCGGCGCAGCATCTGCGGCGGACCTGGCTCCTTCAGCACCCCTTGCGGATAGCCCAGGCCGAGGCTGTTCGGAAACTCGCTCAACGCCACGCGGCGTGCGCCGGCCGGTAGAGCACTGTGCGCTTTCTCTCCACATCCCGCCAGCAATACAATCAACAACAACAGCAAGATGCGTTTCATCTATCTACCTGAAGGATGCAGCGCGGTGTGTGATGCGTGTTATGTGGTGCATATTGCGTCACGAGACACGCACCACTCCTCTCTCTCCTCACCGCAAGTCACGACGCACCTGTTCCACCCATGCTTCATCTTGCGCAGAGAAGATTTCACCGTTGCGGTTGCGGCTCCAGGGGCCGACCAGCCAGTAGATCAACTCGGCCACCTCCGAGGGCGGGCGCAGCGCGCCGCGCTCGTACAGCTCGTGGAAATAGGATGTATCCAGCCGCGTGCCGGCCGTGTCCACGCTGCGGATGTCCTCCTGCATAGTTGTGTCGACCACGCCGGGATGCAGCGAATTGACGGTGACGCCTGTGCCGGCTACTTCCAGCGCCAACACGCGCGTGAACATATCCAGCCCAGCCTTCGCCGAGCAGTAGGCGCTGGCGCCGGCGATCGGTTTCGTCGCTGCGCCGCTGCTAATTGAAAGGATGCGACCGTAGCCTTGCTCGAGCATCAAGGGCAGCACGTTGCGCGCAAACATGAAGGGCGCCACCAGGTTGACCATGATGTTATAGGTCCATTCATCGGGATCGGTCTCGGCGACCTCTTCAATGGGCCAGATGATCGCTGCGTTGTTGATGAGAATATCGACTCGATGGAACTGATCCAGCGCAGTTTCGACCACCTCTTCCACTACATCCGGGTCGCTGACGTCGCCCGGAACCGCCAACGCCAGACACCCCCGTTGACGCAGCCGCGCCGCCACGCCTTCGACCTCTTCCTCCGTGCGCGCGGTTAAAACTAACCTGGCGCCGCTCGCCGCCAGTTGCTCCGCCGCTGCTGCGCCAATCCCGCGACCGGCCCCGGTAATAATTGCAACCTGTCCTTGCAGCTTCTTCTTCGCCATAACAGGCAGTGTAGCAGATTGAGAAAGGACTGTCCATTTGTGCAGGATAGAACGCGCAAGCCAGGGGTGAACAAAACGCCGTATGAACGTAGCTTCTGCCTTCAGCCAGACGCCTGCGGCGACAATGCCTTTTCTCCGGCGGGCCACGGAGACCAGCATGCCTTGCCTGTTTTTGGCAGCGGCGTGCTTTACCTAGATCATCGGCCAGACACCGTCAGCGCAAACTTGACAACATCCTCAGGGGCAGGCATATACTTCTGTACAGAAAATTTCTAAACAGAAATTTTCTGTACAGAAACGTCTAAGAACGATGCAAAAGGAGAAGCCATGAGCGCCTCATCTCAGGAATTGGCCGGCGAAGCCATCCATAAATTTCTTATCATTCATCGCTACTTGCGTCAGTACGCCCTTCAGATGACGGAGCATGGCGTGCGGCCCAGAGAGTTTTCCGTGCTGCGCTTTCTGCTGGAGTCCGGACCGGCCACCGTCGGCCAGATTCAAGAATATCTCTACCGCAGCGCCAGCGTAGCGTCCACAGTCATTGCCCAGTTAGAGGCCGACGGTTACGTCACGCGGACTCGCTCCCCTGAAGACAATCGGGTGGTCATCGTGGAATTGACGCCGGCCGGCCGAGAAATTGCAGAAAAGGCGCCGATGGGTGGCATCCCTTTGCTGCGACGAAGGCTGCTCACGCTGTCGCCGGAACGGCTTCAGATCATCAACCAGGCGTTGGACGACATCATGACGCTCATGGAGGTTCAAGAAGTCGAATGAGATCGTTACGTCGCATGACTCGCTATCTGCGCCCCTATAGCTGGGTGCTGCTTGCAGGGCTTGCGACGACTGCGTTGCCGGTGGCAATGGAGTTGTTGACGCCGCGGCTGCTGCAATACGTGGTCGATCAAGGGATTCGCGTTGGAAATTGGGAGGCGATTTGGCGCGGGTCATTGGTGATGCTGATCAGCGCCTTGGTGGGCGCCATTGCCACTTTGGGGCAAGGTGTTTTTCGAGCGCAGCTTTCCCAGGGCATCGCCTATGACTTGCGCAACGAGCTCTTCACGCACATCCAAAACCTCTCCTTCGCCGATCTGGATCGAATGCAGACCGGAGAACTGATGACTCGCATCTCTAGCGACGTCGATGTGGTACGCATGTTCCTAAGCGCCAGCCTGGCGCTCCTTCTGCGCGCCATGCTCATGATTATCGGCAGCGTCATCATGCTGACCCTCACCGATCTGCGGCTTTCGCTGATCATTTTTGTCATGTTAGGGGCGGCTGCAGTGCTTATTCGGGCCATCTTGCGGGCGGCGGCGCCGCTCTTCATGGTGGTGCAAAAAAAGCTAGCTGCGCTGAACACCGTCGTCCAAGAAAACTTGGCGGGCGTGCAGGTCGTGAAGGCGTTCGTGCGCGAGCCTTACGAGATTGAGCGCTACCGGCAAGGCAATGAGGCCTATATGATCGAAAACATCAAGGTGGGCCGGCTGATGGCGCTGGCGATGCCCGGTCTGGATTTGATCACCAACGTGGGGATTGTGGCCGTCATCTGGTGGGGCGGCCTGGACACTTTCAACGGACGCCTCACGGTGGGGCAGCTGATTGCCTTTGTCAACTACTTGATGATCGGCATGGCCCCGCTCTTGTTGCTCAGCAACATGCTGAACATGGTGTCCAGGGCCCAGGCCTCCTCTACACGCATCCTCGAAGTCCTGGACATGAAACCGGCCATCGAAACGGTGGAATCGCCCTATACAGCGAATGAAATGGACGGGGCTGTGCGTTTTGAGCAAGTTTCTTTCCGCTATGAAGCAGCGCCATCGGCGCAAGAACGCCCCGCAGAAGCCAGCGCCTTCCAAGACAACGGCGCCGGCATTCGCAAAGTGTCGAGAGCCGACAGGGTGGAAGTGAACAGGAACGGCCATCGAAATGTATTAGAGGACATTAGCTTTGAGGTGAAGCCCGGCCAACGTATCGCCCTGTTGGGGGCAACCGGCTCGGGGAAGAGCACGCTGGTGAACTTAATCCCCCGTTTTTATGAGGCGAAGCGCGGGAGCGTCTCCGTTGACCGGGTGGACGTGCGGTGCTGGTCGCCTTCCGCCCTGCGCCGGCACATTGGCATTGTTATGCAGCAGACGGTGCTTTTCAGCGGCACAGTGCGAGAGAACATCGCCTACGGCCGTCCGGACGCCTCGCTCGAGGAGGTCATCGCTGCCGCCAAAGCAGCCCAGGCCCATGACTTCATCATGGCGATGCCGCAAGGGTACGATAGCTTTGTAGAGGCCAGGGGCGCCAACCTTTCCGGCGGCCAGAAGCA
>JANWYX010000346.1 GCA_025055055.1 Caldilinea sp.
CGCGTCGGTGATGGCGCGACCGCCGTCGGCGGTGGGAAGGTACATGCGATCGGCCACCGGTCCGCGCCAGTCAGGGCCGGCGTCGATGCCGGCCAGCCCATTTTTAATGCCGAGGATGCAGCCCACGTTGCCGGAATTGCAATCGGTGTCCCAGCCGCAGGTGTTGACGATCATGAGCGACTTTTGGAAGTTGTCTTCGCCGTGGAGCAGGGCGTGAATGATGAGGGCGTGATTGGGCACCATGTGGCAATTGCCGCCGTACTTGTCGTAGCCATAGTGTGCTGCGATCTGTTCACGCGTCTTGCGCCAGTCGGGTTCGGCGGCGTGCCACTCGCGGATCTGATGGATCATGCGATAGATCAGCGATGTGCCGGGGATGCAACGGACGGCCTCATCGAGCAGTTTGTTTAAGTCGCGTTCCACAAAGGCCAGCGCCTCCATGGCGGCGACGACCTGCGCGCCGTAGATCGCTTCGCCATCGTGGCTGACACTGGCCGCGCGGCGCGCCAGATCTGCGGCCAGCTCCGGATCGCCGGGGGCCACCATCGCCCAGCCGTCGATGAAAATCTGCGCGCCGATCTGCTCGGCGACTACTTTGCCGTTGAGCGCCATCGAGCCGCTGTGGGGGGCCGGGACGCCGCTTTTCAGGCGCAGATAGGCGGTGTGTTCGGTTGAATTGCCCATGCCGCCCCACCACAAGATGGTGCGCTGCTCGATGATGTAGTTGAGCCAGGTCTGTCCGATCTGCGCCGGCGTCAGGTCGCGGCGGTTGCCGTAGTCCGGCAGTGCACGCAGGAAGGTGAAGGTGCCGGAAATATCGTCGTCGGTGACAATCAGCGGCACATTGCGCTTTTCATGCACATACCACCAGATTTCGCCCAGCTCCTGGAGGATGCGCTCATAGGTCCACCCCTCAAAGGGACGGCCGAGGTAGACGCCGATAATTTTGCCGAGCACGCCGGCGTAGACACGTTCCGGATAATCGGGAGGGAGAGCCATTCGTGCATTTCACCTTTCCGTTGTGATTTATCCTTTGAGTCCTCCGCGCGCCAGGCCTTCGATAAACTGACGCTGCAGGGAAAGAAAGAGGACAATGATAGGAACGATCAATCTGCGGACTCACGAACCACGATCTCGAAAGGCATTTCTACATTGCGTCCGCCGGAGGGCACCTTGCCTTCGATGCGCTCGAACAGCAATTCGGCGGCTTTGCGTCCTAGATTGCTCTGGAACTGGCTAACGGTGGTCAGAGCGGGACTGACAATGCGATCGGTCACAATGTCGTCGAAGCCCATGACGGCAATGTCATCGGGCACGCGTAGTCCATACCCTTTACACGCCATAATTGCGCCGATCGCCATCAGGTCATTGGCCGCAAACACTGCGTCGGGTCGCGGCTCAATCTCCAGCAAACGCTGCATGGCTCTTGCACCGCCCTCTAGGGTGAATGCATCGATCTGCACATACTGCTCAGGCGCTGTCAGGCCGTGTTCGCTCAAGGCTGAACGGTAGCCAAGCACGCGCGGATGTCCAGGACCAGGCTCGTTGGTCAACATGGCAATACGGCGGCGCCCGCGCTGAATCAAATAGGCGACGGCCTCCCGGGCAGCGGCAACATTGTCTACATAAATGTTGTCTAACGGCAGCTGGCCCGTGCGTTTGGCCATCGCCTCCAGTCGAACCACCGGCACATGATGCTCAAGCAGCACCGCCAAATCGCGAGCGTTGCAGTGGAAAAAGACACCGATCACACCATCAACTCTTCCCTGCAACAGCGAGCGGATGGCTTTGGTCTCTCGCGTCGCCAATCCATCGGTGTTGTACATCACCACGTCATAGCCATGCTGATCGGTCACATCCTGAACGCCACGCACAAACGCCGGATAGAACGGGTTCGCAATATCCGGGATCACGCAACCGACGGTGAATGTGCGGCTGGTGCGCAATGTGCGTGCCGCACGATTCGGCACGTAGCCCAAAGCTTGCATTGCGTCCAGAATACGTTGTCGCGTCTCCTCCGGCACACTGACGCTCTGGTTTCCGTTCAGAACGTAGGAAACCATTGCTTGAGAGACGCCGGCGGCGCGGGCGACATCGGCCTGCGTGACGCGACGACGGGGAACCTGCTCGCTCATTCTAAAAACGACCCAATTAACCCATTGAGAAAACGTCTGGGAAATTATTGATACGTATAAATCAAAGTTAGACCTATTGTAGGCGTAATCAGGGCAGTTGTCAACCCTGAAATTTGAGGCATTCAAAGCAACCCTTTCAAATTATTTATCCACCCTTCAATTAGAGGTGGAACAAGTTTTTCGATCTCAATCCATCCAAGCTATAATGGTTATAACAATCCAACCACTACAATGAATCGGAATCCATCCAAAACCAACCTTTCACTGAACAAATTCATCTTCACTGCATCGATTGCAGTCCATAATTGCAGTCCATAAGGAGAACTCATGTCTGCACAAGAGTATTTTTCCAAAATTCAAGAGCTGATTCGGAATGTGAGTCAGGAGAGCATGCCCGCCATTGAGGCGGCGGCGGAGAGCATGGCTAATTCGATCGCCGCCGGACGGGTCGTCTATTATTTTGGCTCCGGGCATTCCGTGATCCCTGTACTCGATGTGTTTCCGCTATATGGCTCATTTGTGGGCTTGCAGCCTGTGCACAATACGCCGCTGTTGTGGACAAAGGTGATCGGTCGGGGCGGCACGCCCGAACTCCTCTGGATCGAGCGACAGGAAGGATACGTCGCCAACGTCTTCCGCTATTACACCCTCGATCCACAGGACACTTTGATCGTCATCTCGCACGGAGGTCTGAATGCAGCGCCGGTCGAAGCCGCGCTCCTGGGCAAAGCACATGGATTGACCGTGGTCGCCATCACATCCTTGCAAAATCGCAGGCGGGCGCAGCCTCGTCATTCATCCGGCAAAACGCTGGCGGACATCGCCGATATCGTGATCGACAACGGCGCGCCGCCGGAGGACGCGCTGATTCACGTGCCGAACTGGCCTGAACCGGTCGCAGCGGCGTCCACCGTCACTGCACTGGCGATTTCCATGGCGCTCGTTGCAGAGACCGCCAAACGACTCAGTCAGCGCGGCATCCACGTCCCGACGTTTGTGTCTCCCAACGTCATGAGCGACCCCGACCACAATCTCAAAGTCTACGACGCGTATCGCGAGCTGCGCAGAAAGATTTACTGAACCATCCGCATGAGATCCCTCCGATACATTGATGTGCTGAATTCGATTCTCGAGCGCGCCGTCGAAACGCAGACCGATCTGCTGCTGCAGGTGGCGGCGCACGTGGCCGATGTCATCGCAAACGACCACCTGGTCTACGTGTTCGGAGCCGGCCATGCGGGCATCCTCGCCGAAGAGCTGTTCTATCGCGCCGGAGGGCTGGCGCCCATCGTGCCCATCTTTGCGCCGGGGTTGACGTTGAACACACATCCCATCACGCTGGAAACCGCGCTCGAACGGCTATCGGGATATGCGCGTCTGATCCTCGACGCAAGCGAAATCGTTGCGGGCGACATGCTGATCGTCCATTCCAATTCAGGACGCAATACGGTGGCCATAGAGATGGCGGAAGAAGCGCAAGGGCGAGGCGTCTGTGTGGTGGCGTTGACCAGCCTGGCGCACAGTCTGAGCGTTCCCTCACGCCATCCCCGCGGCCTTCGCCTGATGGACGTGGCGGACTATGTCATCGACAACTGTGGCGAGCCGGGCGATGCAGCCGTTACACTTCCGGGAATGAAACAGCGCGTCGGTGCAACCTCCACCGTTGTGGGCGCAGCGTTGCTCAATGCCGTGATGGTGGAAGCAACTCGTCTGTTGCTAGAGCGCGGCGTTGAGCCGCCGGTGACCCTGAGCGCCAACCTCGAAAACAGCGAAGAGCATAACCGCCGAATCTGGGAACGTTACCGCGGCCGCTTGTATTATCTATAAAGCTCATGCTTCGACGATCTTCACGACCCAAATTTCTTGCGGCTCCAATTGTTTCTGCAACACAGCACGGCCATCCTTCCAACGCAACGACACGAGCTGTCGCGTCGCAATGTCTATTGCGGTGTATGCACCGGCCGGCAGCTCAAGGGACCATGTGGGGGCAAGCGAAGTGGCGCTGTGATTGAAGCCGAAAAAAAGCCAGAAGCGTTTGCCTGCCGTTCTCCCCTCCAACAAGCGCGGCTCCACCGCCGCGGCCGGCGCATCGCACACCGTGACCGGTTTGCGGATGCCGGCGGCGTCGGCCAGTCCTTTGAGGAAGTCGCCGCTCTTTTCGTTGCCAAACCGGTAAAAGCCCAGGCTGAGCATCGTTCCTACAAAGACGCCCCACCCCTGGCCAAAGCGATTCACCACAATGGCGGGCGCGCCGTCTTCAAACTCACCGACCACTTCGGCGGTGGGCGTCAGCGGTTCGAGCGCCTCGCGGAAACGTGCGCCGGACAGCACATCCCCCACGTCCAGCCGGGGCAACAACGGATGTTTGCGCACGATGCGCACCTGGACTGCGCTCTGCTCATCCACCCCCTGCGCGCCCTGTTCTCGGCAACCAAACACTTTTTCCAGCCCAAACCCCGGAATCGCATCGCCGCAGTAGCCCGTTTCATCGTTCCAGCCTGTGCGTGCCTCCGCAACAACGATGCCGCCTTGGGAGACCCAATCGGCGATCGCCGCAGCCATTGTCCGCGGCGTCATGAACGAAAACGGCAACGCAAGCAGTTTGTAGCGCTTCAATTCTCCGGCGACGATCTGATCTGGGTGAATGAAATCTGTGGGTAAGTGTTCTTGGAAGAACGCTCGATAGGCGCCGATATACGAACGGCTGGGAATATAATGCCATGTCTGACGCATGCACTGCCACATGATGTTGGCATGAACGTTCCAGCAAATGGCCACCTCGGCCGGCGTCGTCTTGCCTGCCACGAAATATTCCATCTCTTGCTCGACCACCTGAGCTATGGAACCGGCCGCCACAGCGCGGTCACTGGGCGAGCCGTCGAGATGGGCCATGCCAAAGCCGCCCGATTCGTAGCCGCTGCTCATGGGATGCCAAGCGTAAAAACAGAGCCCCTTGGCGCCATGCGCAAGGGCGTGCCAGGTGTAGTGGCGCGCATCGACCGCCGTCATGTGCGAGGCAAACATGCCCACATAGCCGTGCCCGGCTTGGAGTTCTCCCAGCCAGTAGGGTTTGCCCACCGCATCGCACGCCGAGCGCGTGGAAGTGAGCATCGCTGCGCGGAACGAAGGATCGCCGGTTTCCTTGGCGCCGACGTGCTTGGGATAGAGCGATGTCCCCCAAATGTCAACGCTGTGAGGCATCTTCCAGTCGTCAGGCGACCCTTGTTCATCCAACGGCAGGGTCAGCACCGAAGGCACGGCGGAATGGCTGGTGGTAAGATGATGGTCCACCTGACGGATCGTGTCATGTCGCCAACGCAGATCGCACGCCAGCTTCTCCATGATGAAGTGTATCCAGTCGATATATTCGGTGTAAGTCATCAAGGAGATGAACTTGGGCGCCGGGATCACGTCCCAACTCGTGAAGGTGCGATACCAGGCGCGATTCAGGGCGTCCAGCGCACCGTAGCGCCGCCGCAGCCAGTCGCGGAAACGCTGCACCGTATGGTGGCAATAACAGAAGACCGGCGGTTGAGGCAAATAATCGAAATATCCCCACTGCACGATATGCGGCTCGCTCCACAGATCCCAGGCGTAGAAGGTGGGACGCGGCGCCAATCGTCTGGCCACCTCCACCATAAAGCGCTCGGCTGCAGTGCGCACGCCGGGATTGTCATAGCAATAGCCCGGCGCGCCCTGTGAGTCAACAGGGATGCCGCCGGCCGAAACATAGCGACAATCTGGGTAGTAGTGAACCAACCAGTCGGGCGCCGAATCGAGATAGAGTTGGCAAATGACTTTCAGGTCGAGCTGCTCGGTGAGGTCCATGAGCAAGTCGAGGGCGTCGAAGCGATAGTCGCCCGGCTGTGGCTCGGCGCCGGCCCAGTCCACCCAACAGCGCACGGTGTTGAACCCACACGCCTTGATCGCCTCCAGATCACGCTTCCACGTCCGCGGCGAATCAGCATCTGGCGGGCGCACCATCGTGGCGCGGGTGCGCCCGCCGGTGTACCAGACGGCGATGGGAAGAAATGGTTCGTTCGGCATTGGAGTCCCCGATCTCTATTTGCACGGATGGAAATAGCTTTTCAACATGCGGCGCAGCGAAGGCGCACCTCTAAGGCTCACCCCTTCAATCCGGTCAGCGCTATGCCGCGGCGGAAGAAACGCTGCAGCCAGACGAACACGACCACGCTTGGAATGACGCTCAAGACCGTGCCGGCCATGCGTAAATTCAAGGAGCGCTCCTCGGCGCCATAGGTGCGCAGGTTGTTGAGCGCCAATGGAACCGTATTAAAAGTGGAATCCTGCACCACCAGCAACGGCCAAAGAAAGGAATTCCATACACCGACCAAGCTGAAGACACCCAACGTGGCAAGCGCCGGGCCCGACAGAGGAATGATCAGTTGCCAGTAAATGCGGAATTCCGAGGCGCCGTCGATGCGCGCGGCGTCGAGCAGCTCGTCAGGAATCCCGTGGATGAACTGACGTAGCATGAAGACGCCGTAGGCGCTGACGACGCCGGGCAGGATCAGGCCGGCGTAATTGTTGAGCCATCCCAGTTGCTTCACGATATAGAAGACCGGGATCAGGATGACGAAGAACGGAATCATCATCGAAGCAAGGATGATCGTAAAGAGCACGTTTTTCAAAGGAAAGTGATACTTAGCGAATGCAAAGCCACTCAGTGAGCTGGTGAAGAGAATGCCCAGCACTGTGAGTGCAGAGACGATGATGCTGTTCAAATAGGCGCGCCCGATATTCACCGCATACACCACATCTACGTAGTTGCGCCATTGCGGTTCGGCGGGCAGCAGGGGCGGCGGCGTACGGATGATCTCGGCGGTGGTCATGAGCGACGCCGCAATCATCCAATAGAAGGGCAGCAGCATGACGCAACTGACGGAGACGAGCGCAACATATTTGAGTATCGAGATGAACGGCTGCGTCAGCCTGGATCGACGCATTGCCATACCGGTCAATCCCTTCATTCCCGATGGCGCAGCAACCATAACTGCACCAGAGTGATCACAAAGATGACGACAAACAAGACCATCGCCATGGCCGAAGCGCGCCCCATTCTAAAAAACTTGAAGGCCGTATTGTACATGTGCAACACGACGACCATGGTGGAATTGGCAGGACCCCCTCCGCTGGTTTCGGCGCCTCCGGTCGTAGCTGCAAAGACTAAATCGAACACTTGCAGGGCGCCGATGGTGTTCGTGACCACCAGAAAAAGCATCACCGGACGCAGCAGCGGCAAAGTGACATACCAGAAGGACTGTCTGGCGTTGGCGCCGTCTACGGCTGCAGCGTCGTAGTAATCCTGCGGAATGCCTTGCAGACCGGCGAGGAAGACAACGACGTAGTAGCCGACGTATTGGTAGATAGCCATAAAGATAATGCAACCCAATGCCTGCTCGGGGCTGGATAGAAAGGGTTGCGGCGGAATCCCGATGCTTCCCAGCAAGGCGTTCACCAGGCCGAAGTTTTTATTGAGCAGCGCCGTCCACATCATGCCCAAGGCTAGCGGCGCAGTCACGATGGGTAGAAAAAAGAACGTCGACCATAGGGGTCGCCAGCGAATGCGTGAATTGAGCAGCAGCGCGCCGGCCAATCCTAACACCAGGTTGAACGTCACTCCCCAAAAGGCAAAAACAAAAGTGTTCACCAAAGCCCGCCGGAAGACGTCATCGTAGAGGAGGATGCGCGTGTAATTCTCCACGCCGACGAAGGGCATTTCTGGGATCGGCGTAATCAGGTTCCAACTGTGCAGACTGACCCAAAAACTGAAAAAGATTGGGACGACGGAGAAAACCAATAGAAAGATCAACACCGGGCTGATAAACGCATAGGCCCACCAGACCTTAGGATCAATGCGTCGCCGATGTCTGCGCGGACTTGCTGACGATGCGAGCTTGACCGAGCTCGCTGTGAACACAGGATCTTGAGGAGAAGCCAAGAGATAACTCCGCAGCGTTTACTGATCGCTAGACTGGCTGCGAATCTTCCAGGAAGTTCCGGAGCTTCCTGGAAGATTGCGCCGGAGACACCGTTACAAGCCAGAAGTCCATCAACTCGTGAACGAAAGCGCGGACGCCTCACCGATTTTCAGCCAGGATGCGCTCCGCTTCCGCCGCCGCATCGTTCAGCGCCTGCTCAACCGTTTTCTGGCCATACCAGGCGGCCTCGATGCCTTGCTGAAGTGCAGTTTTGATTTCCTGCCCACCGCGCAGCACCGGTTCTGCTTTGGCGTTGGCGGCTGAATTCACATAAGCTGTCATAAACTCATCGCTCAATCGGTCCGCCAGCGCCTGCTGATCCGAAATACGACTGGGAATGGCGCCGAGCGCCGAAGTCAAATAGTCGCCGATCGGGGATGCAGCGCCTTCCCCGGCGGGTGAATTCAACCACTGAACCAGCTTCCATGCCTCTTCCTTATTTTTGCTTCCGCTGTCTACGCCGTAGAGCCAGTTGTATTGCAAGGTGGTCGAGACGCCGCCTTCCCCCGTCGGGATCGGGGCGACGCCGACATTTTCGTAGCCGTCGACAAAGGCGTCTTTGAGGGTCGCCCGCAGCCAATTCGCCATGATCAACATGGCGCCCTTGCCTTCCACGAAATTGCCGAAGGCGCCGATGGACGGGTCAGCGCACTTTTCGGCGATCAGATCGACGTAGAGCTGCAGGGTGGCCTGACCTTGTGGGCCGTTAAAGAGCGGCTGATAGGTCTCCGGCGCAAGGTATTCGCCCCCATTAGACCACAGCAGCGACAGGAAGGGATGCACAACGCCGGAGTCCCAACCGGGCATGAGCACAAAGCCGGAACGTGCCAATGTGCCGTCAGGGTTGGCGATGGCCAGCTTGCAGGCGGCGTCCTTGAGCTCGGCGAATGTGGCAGGCGGCGCCTCGATGCCCGCCTCTTGCAGCATCTTTTTGTTGTACAACAGTTGATAGGTGTTCAGCTCGGTCGGATACCCCCAAATCTTGCCACCGTAGGAGACGGCGCTCTGCGAACCCGGCGAATAGTTGGCCTGAATATCTGCAAGGACGGCGGAGGGCGGTTCATCTAACATGCCGCCTTCAACGAAGTCGGGCATCCATAGGTTGTAGAAGTGATAGACATCCGGACTGATGCCGGCGGCGCGCGCAGTGGTGATCTTGGTCAAGAGCTGGTCGAAGGTAACCGTCTGATAGTCGATTTCAACGTGGGGATTCAAACTCGTATATTCATCCAGTTTCGCCCGCATCGGCTTGAGCAGCGATTCTTCGCCCCAATGGGTCAACACGGTGAGCTTGACCTTCTCTCCGGCTGGCGCGACGCCCTCTTGGGGGCCGGCGCCGGGCGCGGGAAGGCATGCATTTAGCATCGCCAGAGCGAACACTACAACCAAAACAAACAGGGTGCGGCCCGGTTTCATACCTCCTCCATTTCGTTCAAATTGTGCGACCGTTCTTTGCGCAGTGAATCAAGCGAAGAACAAATGTGGCTACAGGTCTCACCTCCTTTGACCTCCCTTGGATGTTCACAACCCCAATCGCAGTCGGGCGCCATAAGCTGCACCTAATAGGCCGGCGTCGGCGCCTAACGTGGAGATGGCGACACGGCACGAGCGGACCGACCAAGGCTGCGCCCACTGCTGCATCGTACGGAGAAT
>JANWYX010000398.1 GCA_025055055.1 Caldilinea sp.
GCTGTCCATCACGGTGTGCGCCGTCTCTTCCTCGCCGGGGCCAAAGCCGATCGACGGGATGCCTGCCTTGCCCATCCAGTAGGTGCCGTTGGTGCTGAAGTTCCATTTGCCGGAGGGATGGTCGGGCAGGCCGATCAGGCGCACGGCCTCGTGGCCGGCCTGCACCAGCGGGTGGTTTTCCTCTAGCACCCAGGCCGGAAAATATTTGTCGACCGGAAAGACAAAGCCGGTGTAGCTCGGCTCGGCGTATTTCATCATTTCCACCGTGACCTCGCCGCTTTGGAGTTGGCGTTCCGGGACCAGGGCGCGCACCTGTGCGATCGCCTGCTCTGCGCTTTCGCCGAAGGTGAGGCGGCGGTCGATGTAGAGGCGCACCAAATCGGGCACAGCGTTGATCGACGGAGTCGAGACCTTCATGTCGGTCACGGTGATCTTGCCGTGCCCGAGGAAGGGATCGTCGCCGAGCTGTGGCTCCATCTTGCTGACGCCATCGATGATGGGCAATGCCTTGTAGATGGCGTTGTCGCCGAGGTGATTGCTGGCGGCGTGGGCGCTGCGCCCGCGCACCGTGACTTCGATCTCTACGCGGCCTTTGTGCCCCCGATAGATCTGCATTTTGGTCGGCTCGCCGATGACGACGTAGTGGGGCCGAATGCCCTCATGCTCCACCAGCGCGTGCGGCGCAATGCCATCGCACCACTCCTCCATGTTGCCGAAGTAATAGACGGTCCACCCTTCGAGCAGCCCCAACTCTTTGGCGATGGCGAGGCCGTAGATCATCGGCGGCGTGCTGCCCTTTTCATCACATGCCCCACGGGCGTAGAAGCGACCCTTTTCGATCTTGCCGATGAAGGGATCCCAGTCCCAGTCGTCGCGGTTGCCGATGCCCACCGTGTCGATGTGGCTGTCGTACAAGAGGATGCGCGGCCCATCGCCGATGCGGCCCAGCGTGTTGCCCATCGCATCGAACCGGACGGCGTCGAAGCCGAGTTTGCGCATCTCCGCCTGCGCTCGCTCACCGACCGGCCCGATCTGAGAATCGAACGACGGGATGGCGCATAGATCACGCAGGAAACGGATGATGGCGTCCCTGTGTTGGTCAACCAACCGGCGCACAGATGCCACGTCAATGGTGCTCATAGACAAAATCCTTTGCTGCTTTGCGATAAGGCTGGCGCTCATCGCACGGGTGACGATGGGAAGAAGTGTCTTGTGAATGAGCCTTAGTATACCACAATCCGCTGCTTTCTAAATCAACCGGCGCACGCTGCTCGATGGAGCAAACTGCCTGCGCCTGCTTCCCCTTCGCCTCCTTTTCTGCTATGATCGGTGGAAAGTAGAGGCGCGATGGCATCCGATGAAAATGCAGAAAAGATTCAGGGTCCCCTTATGCGCACACATGCACGCGTCGTGATCGTCGGCGCCGGCATTACGGGGTGCAGCGCCGCCTATCATCTCGCCCACATGGGGTGGAAAGACATAGTAGTCGTCGATCGCGGCCCCCTCTTCGAGACAGGAGGCTCCACCAACCTTGTCCCAGGTCTGATCTTTCAGACGCATCATTCCAAACTGATGACGGATTGGGCGCGCTACACCGTTCATCTCTTGAAGTCACTGAACGATGAAGGGGAGCCGTGCCTGCATCCGGTGGGCGGCGTCGAGATTGCCTGCACGGTAGAGCGATGGGCGGAGCTCAAACGCAAGCTGGATGTAGCGATGAGCTATGGCCTGGACGCCTGTCTGCTGACGCCCAGAGAGGTCAAGGCGAAAATCCCGATCCTCAACGAACGAGTTATCTACGGCGGCTACTATGTTCCTGGCGATGCGGCCGCACATGGCCGGCGGAGCGCAGCCGCGCTGGCTGCGTCTGCGATGGCGCGCGGCGTAGAATTCCGGGGGAACCTTGCAGCGCTGGAGATTCAGGTTCAGAATGGGCGCGTGCGCCGCGTCCTAACCCCGGAAGGCGCAATCGAATGCGAAGATGTACTGCTCTGCGCCGGCGTGTGGGCGGCGGCGCTGGCGCGGAAGGCGGGCGCACGTTTTCCCCTGGTGGGCGTTGAATATCAGTACGTAATTACAGAGCCGTTGGCGGTGTTGGCAGAGGATCGAGAGCGGCCGGTGACGCATCCGATCTTGCGCCATCATGACTTTGGGCTCAATTTTCGACAATTGTACGACAGCTACGTGATCGGCGGCTTTTGCCATCGCTCACTGATTTTTGCAGATGAGCCGCAGCTTGGGCCGGACGACGCGCCCGTTGCGCTGGAGGGGTGGTCGGCGCGGCGTCGCGCTGCAGAGGAATTGTTACCTGTGCTGAAGGGCAAAACCTATGTGCAGCGCTCTCGCGGCTTCATCGCCTATTGCAGCGACCTTTTTCCCATCATCGGTCAGAGCGAGGTGCAAGGGCTGTGGGCCGCGCTCGGCGTTTGGCTCACCCATGCCGGCGGCGTCGGCAAGTCCATTGCAGAGCTGATGACGCACGGCGAGAGCGAGTGGGACCTGCGCGAGGCGGACATCAATCGCTTTCATCCGCACGATTACACCCGCGCGTACATGCGCGCTCGCCTCGATCGTCATTATCAGGACGCCTACAATATTGCGCATCCGCTCCGGCAGATTGAAAGCCCGCGCCATGTGCGCCAGGCGCCCTTTTATGCTCGTCTGGTCGCTCAAGGCGCCGTCTTTTTCAACAACGCGGGCTGGGAAATTCCCCAATGGTACGAGGCCAATGCCCCTCTGCTGAAGGAATATGACGCGCACATCCCCCATCGCAAAGGGTGGGCCGCGCGCTATTGGTCTCGCATTCAGGGCGCCGAACATCTCGCCGTACGCGACCGCGCAGGACTTGTGAATTTGAGCGCTTTCACCCAGATCGAAGTGAGCGGCCCGGCTGCGCTCAGCTTTCTGGAGTCGATCTGCACCAACCAGATCGACCGGCCGGTTGGATCGATCGTTCATACGGTGTTGTGCAACAATCGCGGCGGCGTTATGGCCGATCTTATGGTCAGTCGAGTGGAGCCGGATCGCTTCTGGATTCTCACGGGCGCCGAAATGGGGCCGCTCGCTTTCGCATGGATTCGCCGCCACGCGCCGATGCAAGGGACAGTCGCCATCCGCAATATGGGTGGGCAATACACGGCGATGGGGTTGTGGGGGCCGCGCGCACGCGACATCCTGCAGCCGCTCGTGGAAGAAGATATCTCCAACGAGGCGTTTCCGTTGCATCGGATCCGCGCCCTGTACATTGAATGCGTCCCTGCGATCCTGTTGCGTCTTTCCTACGTCGGCGAGTTGGGGTGGGAAATTTATGCGCCAAGCGAGTACGGGCTGCGGCTGTGGGACCTGTTGTGGGAGGCCGGACGCCCGTATGGTCTGGTGGCCTGCGGCGCCGGCGCATTCGACTCCTTGCGTCTGGAAAAGGGCCGCAGGCTCTGGGGGCAGGATGTGCACAGTGAGTGCACGCCTTACGAAGCGGGCCTGGAACGCACCGTGCGCTTGGACAAAGGCTATTTTCTCGGGAGAGATGCACTTCTCAAGGTGAAAGACGGCGTGCAGCGCAGGCTGAGCTGCATGACCTTCGATGAGGCTGATGCTGTGGCGCTGGGGGGAGAGCCGATTTTGGGCGACGGTCGCGTGGTCGGCTACGCAACCAGCGCCAATTACGGGTACAGCGTCGGCAAATCCATCGTATACGGCTACTTACCTCATGAATATGCGACGCCGGGTGCCAAAGTGGAAATCCAATATTTCGGGTGTCGTCATCCCGCCACTGTGGCGGCCGAACCGCTTTTTGACCCAAAGAACGAACGGATGCGGTTGTAGGCGTTACCTGGGGTTTGGTGGGGCCTGGAGGCGCTTTACGATCATATCGATGCAACTCTCAAGGCCCTTCATCACTGCCTTGCACACCGGCCGGCCATAAGATAGATCGCGGCCTTCGACCCCAAAGAGCCAGACCTCCGGCGGCAGTTTCTGCAACGTGCGCGCCAGTTCAATCAGCGCCGCCAGGTCAAACGAGTGCGTCGAGCAGCTTGAAACTGTGGCCGGCAATGACTCTTTGCTGAGATCAAACCAATGAACGGCCCCCGGTGCGGCGCCGCTGACCACTGCATCGATCAGGATGAGCCGGTCGAAACCCTGCCAGAGAGGAATGACAAATGGGTCAACCTTCGAAACCGCCATGACGGTGACGTCCGGCAGGTTATGCGCTTGCAGCGCCTGGGCAGCCAGCAATCCCACGGCGTCGTCTCCTCTCCACAGGTTGCCGATGCCGAGCACGAGCGTTTTTTGCATGAAAGCATCGTTCTTCATGATTTCAGGCTTGAGTATTGCGCCCGACGAAACCGGACGAGCGGCCGGCGACCATCCAAGCGAGCACGCCATCGTTCGGCGGCAGGACGATCTTGCCGGATGGACCTCATAGCCGCCCTCCGCCCGATCGGCGAAATCGCGACGAAGGACGGCAATCTCTCACGTCATCTCAGAGTGGGGCGTCGCGCCGGCTTTGATCGCAATCGAGGTCGGCCGAGTCTGGCGCTCGACTTAGCGATGCGCCATCGCCGCGCGACTTCCTTGCGTGCACACTTATAGTACAGTTGTAAATGCGCACGCAAGGCAAATTTTCGGAGACTTCCGACGTTCGCCCTAGGCGCCTTCGATGTTCAGCCGCAAAAAATGCGTCGCGCAAGAGATGCAGGGGTCGTAGTTGCGGATGGCCTGCTCGCACTGCCAGGTCAACTCGTTGAGTGGCAGGTGGGCGCGCGGCTCGACAAAGGCGCGCAGATCGGCTTCAATGGTCGCCTGATTCTGCGCGGTCGGTGGCGTGATGCAGGCGGAGACGATCATGCCGTTGTCGTCCAGCATATAGCGGTGGTAGAGGATGCCGCGCGGAGCCTCTGTGCAGCCATGGCCGACGCCGCCGCGCACCTCATATGGCACAGAAGGAGCGTCCGGCTCCGGATAATCCTCCAAGATGCGCAGCGCCTCATCGATGGCGTAAAGCGTCTCCACCCCGCGTACGATGATGCTTTGGAAGGGATTGTTGCACGTTGGCCCCAAGCCGGCGGCGCGTGCAGCCTCCTGCGCTGCCGGCGACAAGCGGTCGAAGTTCAGGTTGTAGCGCGCCAGCGGCCCGACGAAATAGGCGCCTCGATCTTTGATGCGGGCGTGTAGCGACGTGCTGTGTGGGAGATGCTCTTCGACCATGAACTCCTCGAACGCAGAGACCGGGATGTCCAGACCCCGGTTGGAGATGAGTCGGCCCTCGTTGAAGGGGTATTCCTGGGGGTGACGCAACGCCACGAATTCATACTGCTGTGTGAACTCCGGAAAAGGCAATTGCCCCGTCCATTTCACCAGATCGATCATGACGTCGCGCGCCCATTTTAGCTCCTCGACAATCCGGCTCCATTCTCGTCGTTTAGGGATGCGATAGAAGCCGCCCACGCGCACATTGATCGGGTGGATCTCGCGGCCACCCAGCAGCGCAACGATGTCGTTGCCCGCTTTTTTGATGCGCAGCGCCTGCAGCACCAGGTTAGGGTGGTCGGCCGCCATTTGAATGGCGTCGGCGTAGCCCAGAAAATCGGGGGCATGGAGCATGAACATATGCAAGACGTGGCTCTCGATCCATTCGCCGCAATAGAGCAACCGCCGCAGCTCGCGCAGCGGCCCTTCGATCCGGACGCCGAAGATCGCCTCCATGGCGTGCACGGCGCTCATCTGGTAGGCGACGGGGCAAATGCCACAGATACGCGCTGTAATGTCGGGCGCTTCGGCGTAGGAGCGACCGCGCAAAAACGCCTCGAAGAAGCGTGGGGGCTCGTAGATGCGAAGCTGTGCGTCTTCGACTTTCCCCTCTCTGACTTTGACGTAAAAGGCGCCTTCTCCTTCCACACGCGCCAGCGCCTCGACGCGTACCGTCTTAGTCGTGAGCGTATTCATAAGCTTCACTCTCTTTGCGGAACACTTCATTGCCTGCGTTATAGGTGCGCAACGCCCGCACGATCGTCTCCGGCGCAGCCCCCAACTGCCTGCACCACCACGCCATCAACGACGCAGTGTTGGGCGTCTCCATTGGTCCGTAACAGCCGAAACAGCCGCGGCCGTAGGCAGGGCAGAGCGCATGACAGCCTGCCTGCGTCACCGGGCCAAGACAGGTGACGCCTGCCGCCACCATGATGCACGGCGTTCCGCGCAATTTACACTCGATGCAGACGCTGTAAGTCGGAATATTGGGCTTGCGGCCATGCAGGTAGGCGGCGATCACCTCGAGCAGCTGATGCTTGTTGATCGGACAGCCGCGTAGCTCAAAGTCTACGAAGACGTGCTCGGCGATCGGCGCCGAGCGTTTCAGCGTTTCGATGTACTCCGGGTGTGCGTAGACGGCGGCTGCAAACTCGCGGACGTCTCCGAAGTTGCGCAGCGCCTGAATGCCGCCGGCAGTTGCGCAGGCGCCGATGGCGACCAGGAAGCGCGACGCCTCGCGGATCTCGCGGATGCGCTCGATGTCCGTGGGTGTGGTGATCGAGCCTTCGACCAGCGAGAGGTCGTAGGGTCCTTCCACCACGGCGCGCGACGCCTCTAGGAAATAGGCGATCTCCACCTGCTCGACGACGGCGAGCAGCTCTTCTTCACAGTCGAGCAAACTGAGCTGACAGCCGTCGCAGGAGGCGAATTTCCAGACAGCCAAGCGTGGTTTGCGTTTGGTCGCCATCTCAGACCTCCCCTCGTCCGAAGAAATGTTCGATTTGATCCATGCGAAACACAGGCCCATCCCGACATACAATGTGCGGGCCCAACTGGCAATGGCCACACATTGCCACGCCGCACTTCATGTTGCGCTCCAGGGAAAGCCAGGTCTGAGTTGCATCGACCCCGCGTTTTTGCAACGCCTGCACGGCATAGCGCATCATAATCTCCGGGCCGCAGATCAGCGCGGCGGCGTTGCGCGGCTCAAAGGGCGCGCGCGGGATCAGGGTGGTGACGACGCCGACGTTGCCGCGCCAGTCGCCCGTCGCCCGATCGACGGTGACGTAGACTTCTAGGTCGAAGCGCGCGCGCCAGCGCTCCAGCTCGTTGCGATAGAGCAGATCCTCCGGCGTGCGCGCGCCGTAGAGCAGCACAACGCGTTCGTAGTCGCGGCGGTGCGCTACCAGATCGTAGAGCGCCGGCCGCAACGGCGCCAGCCCAATGCCGCCGGCGACAATGACAATGTCTTTGCCTTTGAGCCTCTCCAGTGGCCAGTGCGTGCCGAAGGGCCCGCGCACACCGATCACGTCACCCTCGCGCAGCTTCGCCATGGCGCGCGTCACGACGCCAACGGCGCGCGTGGTGTGGAGCAGACGGTCCGGCTCGGCGGGATCGCCGCTGATCGAGATCGGAATTTCACCCACGCCGAAGATGTAGAGCATGTTAAACTGTCCCGGGGCAAAGGCTGCATGGCGTCGGGCGCTCACCGGCGTCAGTTCCACGGTGAAGGTGTCGTCATTCTCCTGTTGGCGTCCGACCACGCGACAACGATAGGGTCGATAGGCGTCCATGTTCAAGATGGGGTTCAAGATGGGCGCCTGCGCAGCCTGCGGTGAGAGTGCAGAACCTCGCATAGCTTCTGGGAATGCCATTCTTTGCGCTGTCATTTGGATCACCTCCTCTACGCTGCAGCTGGCTCGGGCTGGAGCTGGCCGCTCTCTTCTGCACGCAGGGCCGCGGCCTCCGCCGTAATGTCGATGCCGACCGGGCACCAGGTGATGCACCGTCCACAGCCGACGCAGCCGATGGCGCCGAATTGGTCCTGCCAGGCGGCCAGCTTGTGCACGAGCCACTGGCGATAGCGCGCTTTGGCAGAGGTGCGCACGCTGCCGCTGGAGATGAACGAAAAGGCCAGCGTAAAGCACGAATCAAAACGACGCCAGCGCTCGGCGACCCGGCCGGAGAGATCGGTGGCATCTTCAATGCTGAAGCAGAAGCAGGTTGGGCAGACCATCGTGCATGCGCCGCAGGTGAGGCAGCGCTGCGCCACCGCTTCCCAACGCGGATGGTCGATGTTGCGATAGAGCAATTCTTTCAAACCGGCGGTCTCCAGGCTGCGTCCCATGCGTCGGGCGGTCTGCGCAATCGTGGCTTCGGCGAGCGCGATGTCTGTATCCGTCGCCGGTCGGTGAGAAATCTCCTCCAGAATTTCGGCCCCGCGAGCGCTCCCCGCAACCGCTACAAAGCGATGCTCGCCATCGAGCAGCTCGGTCAGCGCAATGTCATATCCCGCAGTGACACCGGGGACACCGGGACCGGTTCCCAACGAGGCACAGAAACAGGTGTTTCCGGCTTTGCCGCAGTTGACCGCCACGATGAAGAGCGCTTCGCGTCGTCGCCGATAATCTTTGTCGAGGGCGGGCCCGGCCGTGTAGATGGCGTCTAGCTGCTGAATGGCGTGCA
>JANWYX010000091.1 GCA_025055055.1 Caldilinea sp.
ACCTGCTTCTGCAAGGGATGGTTAGGCCAGTTCTCCGGCATAAGGATGCGGCGATGGTCCGGGTGGCCGGCAAAACGAATGCCCATCAGGTCCCACACCTCGCGTTCCGGCCAGGTGGCGCCGCTGTAGACGCCGGTCAGGCTGGGCGCCGTCGGCTCGTTGCCGTCGTTGAGGGGGCACACGATCATCAGATGTCGTTTGCGCGAGTAGGAGCGCAGCTGATAGACCGTGTGAAAACGATGGTCGCTCACCGGAAGCTCGGAGCGATCGACGGCGGAGACGTCGATCAACGTCTCATAGCGGAGCTGGGGGTCGGTTTTGGCGAATTCTGCTAGGGCTACCAGTTGTTCGGGCTTGATGTAGACAACCTGTTGACCGTGATGAAGGCCGGCAGCGATGACGGCATCGCCGAAGCGTTCGACGAAGCGACGGGTGTCTTCGCTCTCCCCGGTGGGCAACGGCGCAACCGCCGGCAATCCCGGCGGTTGTAGGCTGGGCAAGATTTCATACTTGCGCACGCGTGGAGCGACATCGAGCATAGTGTTCTCCTCAGAATTAGGCAGGCTGCAGTTGACGCAACGCCTCCAACGAATCAATCTCGTTGGGTTGGGTGGAGGGTGTCGGCGCATTCCGGGCGGCGTAGGTGCGGAAGGTGTCTTTCGCCTGTTTGGCGCGCAACTTGTCGAGCGCATAGAGCAGCGCCTCCGGTCGCGGCGGACAGCCCGGCACATACACATCGACCGGGATGATCTTGTCCACACCTTGAATGATGGCGTAATTGTTGAACGGGCCGCCGGCGCTGGCACAGATGCCCATGGCGATTACCCACTTGGGGTCGGACATCTGATCGTATAGGCGTTTGATGACCGGCGCCATCTTGTTGCTGACGCGGCCGGAGACAATCATTAAGTCTGCCTGGCGGGGGCTGGCGCGGAACAGCTCTGAGCCGTAGCGAGAGATGTCATGCCGGGCAGTACCGGTGGCAATCATTTCGATGGCGCAGCAGGCCAGGCCAAATAGCAACGGCCACGTGCTGTTTTCACGGCTCCAGTTGACCAGCGCTTCTAGCTGCGTAGTAATGATGCCTTCGGGCAGTTTTTCTTCGAGACCCATAACAACTCCTTATTCCCAATCCAACGCGCCTTTAGACCATTCATACACCAGGCCGAGGATCAAAATCAGTAAGAAAAAGCCGATCGGCGCCAGGGCCACGAGCAATCCGTAAGAATCTCGCAACGGAATAAGGGTGCCCGCCCAAGGGAAAAGAAAGATGACTTCGATGTCAAACAGAATGAACAGCATCGCCACCAGGTAATATTTCACCGGAAAAGGGCGTCTGGCGTCGTGAAAGGGGATAATGCCGGATTCATAGGGTTCGAGCTTTTGTTCGTTTTTGCGTTTTGGGCCCAGGACGCTGGGAAGACCAACGGCGATGGAGGCGAAAATTGTTGCAATGACTACAAAAATCAGCAAAGGGAGATAATCTTGAGCCATTAGATAGAATCCTTAATCAATACAGTGATCTGGCTTGACGAACAACTTGTTGAATGTACGCTGTCGCGCCATACAGATTTGGCACAATGTAGACAGCTCTCATGGTAGACAGCTCTCATGCAACAATTCTGGTTTGCAGCACATGCCTCGAATGTCTGGGTGCGCCTGACTAGAATTGCATCTGATGTAGAGATGCAGACAAGTCATGAACATACTGAAGTTAAACAACCCGTTGAAGTCAAACGGCACGTTGAAGTTAAACACGGTAAATCGTAAATGCGTGAAAAGTCTAACATGGCGCATTGGTTGGTGTCAACTATACACGTATCTTCTTGTGAAAAGCTGCACGAATAATGTTGCAGGAACGAAGGTGCCTGCAACTGGCCCGGGAAGTTTCGGCGCGCAGCGGCGTCTTGTTGATACAAAAAGGTGTATGTTACAATCGATGTGTTCACCTCATCCATCCGTTCGCCACATCAATCGGTTTGGAGCGCAGCGTCTGAATCGCCTGACGAACAAGACGAGCCATAGGAGAAGATGTGCTCAAAATATGCACTCAACGCGCTGAAATTTTCCTGATCATTTCAGGTCTATGCTAACATTCGTGCGATTTGTTATTTTCTACACAATCCTGTCGTAAGCACGCAGTAGGAGCGTCTTCATGCTCAGTCAATGGGGGTTCGTCCTGATTCTCAGCGCGATTGCGGTGATCATTCCGGTGGCTGCCATTGTGTTGGGGCATTTCCTAGGGCCTCGACGTCCGGATCCGATCAAGATGGATGTGTATGAGTCCGGTGTTGAGACGATCGGAGACACCTGGGTTCAGTTTCGAGCGCAATATTACCTCATCGGTCTGATCTTTTTGATCTTTGATGTGGAAGTGATTTTTCTGTTCCCGATCGCGGTGGCGTACGCCCAGCTTTCTTTCTTCTCAATCATCGCAGCAGTCACTTTTGTGCTCATTTTGTTGTTGGGCCTTTTTCTGGAATGGCGCAAAGGCGCGCTGGAGTGGACGTGATCGCCTACACCGACTGAACCGACGCGTGACGTGGAGGATTTTGTATGAATTGGAGCGATGCGCTGATTCAGCTTCAGTATGATTTAGGTGCGCCCCGAGAGTTAAGTTGGCTGGTTGAAGGCGTCACCTACTTTGTCGGTGCGTTCATTCTGGCGAACGCAGCCCTTGTTCTTGCCCTGTTGTTGATCTGGATCACTCGCAAGGTGATCAGCCGCATTCAAGATCGCATTGGGCCGAATCGCATCGGACCCTATGGTCTGTTTCAGACGGTGGCAGATGCGCTGAAGCTGCTCTCTAAAGAAGACATCACCCCGGCCTCCGCCGATAAGATTTCTTATTTGCTGGCGCCGGTGTTGTCTGTGGTGGGCGTGTTGATGGCGCTGGCGGTGATTCCATTCGGCCCCGGCCTGATCGGCGCCGATTTGAATGTGGCGGTGCTCTATCTTGTGGCCTTGGGTTCGCTTGGCATTATGGCGGCGTTGATGGCGGGATGGGGCAGCAACAACAAGTATGCGTTGTTGGCCGGCTTTCGCGTGGTGGCGCAGCTGCTCAGCTATGAGATTCCGATGGTGCTTGCCATGCTGGCGCCCGTGTTGTTGGTGGGCTCGATGAGCATGCAACGCATTTCCGAGGCGCAGTCTTTGTATTTAGGACCCATCAATCTGGGTGTTGGGTGGTTCATCTTCCTTCTGCCCGGCGCTTTTCTGATCTATTTGATCGCCGCCTTGGCCGAAGCAGAGCAGACGCCCTTTGACCTGCTCGAGGCGGAATCTGAGTTGATCGCCGGTTTTCATATCGAGTATTCAGGCATGAAATTCGCCATGTTCTTCCTGGCGCAGTTCCTGAATAGTTTCTTCCTCGGCGCAATTGCAGTTGTGCTTTTCCTGGGAGGATGGCAAGGGCCTTTTGCCGGACAGATTCCTCTATTGGGGCCGATTTACTTTCTGGCGAAAACGTTTCTGGTGTACATCGTGATTCAATGGATCAAAGGAACCTTCCCCCGCGTGCGCATTGATCAGATGATGCAATTCGCCTGGAAGGTGTTGGTGCCTTTGGCGCTGGCGCTGATCACTGCGCAGATGATCATCATGAAGTTGCCCTTGCCGATCTGGATCAACTATGCGCTGCTCTTGGCGGCCAATCTCGTCGTCGTAGCGGCCGTGCTGAACATCCTCGGCTCCTACTTTGAGCGCGAGCAGGTGCGCTCGAAGCGAGCGTTTGCCCCCAGATCGCTGATCGGCACTATGCAGCCTGTCCAATCTTCATCGGGTGACTAAAGGGAGAGATCTGAAGATGCCGGAATTGCCTTTTCCTTTGCCGACCGTGCAACAGGTGATCTTTTCCATGATCGCCGTGCTCACCGTTTTTGGCGCGTTGGTCGTCGTGCTTGCCCCCAATCTTTTTCACAGCGCGCTCGGGTTGGTGGCGGCCTTTTTCGGAGCGGCCAGCGTCTATATCATTGCCGAGGCTGAATTTATCGGCGTCAGCCAAGTGCTCATATATGTCGGCGCAATCTCGACGCTGATCACCTTCGCCATCATGTTGACGCGCGGCATGATGTTCGGTGCAACTTCGCCGCGCAATCGCCAGTGGGGCACGGCAGCGATCATCACCGGCCTCACCTTCTTGGTATTGGTGGCCATCGTGTCCAGCGTTCCGTGGCCCGCAGTGGGAGAGCCTATTTCGCAAGGTCACGAAATTATCGCAGGTTTGGGTCGCGCATTTGTCAACGAGTATGTCATTCCATTTTTATTGCTGGCGATGCTGTTGTTGGTGGCGTTGGCCGGCGCTATCGTGCTCGCTCGCGATTACAAGTAGGCGGCGCAGAGAAACGGTCTTCAGGAGAAACTCGTAACATTTGCGAGCAATCGACAAGAGGCGGCGAATATGGTTCCTCTAACCTGGTATCTGATTCTGGCGGCGTTTGTGTTCAGCTGTGGGTTGTTTGCTGCCTTGGGGCGACGCAACGCCATTGCGGTGTTAATGGGCATTGAGCTGATGTTGAATGCAGCCAACATCAATTTGATTGCTTTCTGGCGCTATGGCGCTGCTCCTGTCCAAAATTTGGACGGGCAAATCTTTGCATTGTTTGTCATTGCCGTGGCGGCTGCCGAGGTCGCCGTGGGGCTGGCCCTGATCATTTCGGTCTATCGAAATCGCCGCACGGTCAATCTGGATGATTTGGATCTGTTGAAGGGGTGATGCTGGCAGCGGCGCTCTACGCAATCTGAGGGCAGAGGTCACCAAGAGGGCCGGAGCGTTAACAAGCTCTATTTTATTTATGAAACAGCGTCATGCCTAGTCAGAAACTCACGGGCACATTAGAAGAGCAATGTGAATTTTTGTATAACCTGGCCTTGGAGAAGATGAGCCAGGGAAATTATACGGGTGCGATTCACGCGCTCAAAGAAATCGTGAAATACAAGCCGGACTACCGGGACGCAGCGCAACTGTTGGCCGAAGCAAAGCAGCGCAAATCGGAGCAGACGTTTCTGTTGTTGATGGCGGTGTTCGGCGCCACGGTGGCAGTGGCGATCGGCGGGGCGATCGGTGTGCCGAATGACTTGATTTTTTTGGTGATTGTTATTATCGGCGCCTTGATCGGGTATGCCATTGGCAACCTGATTCGCAGTTTTCGATATCGGCGACCTTCCTGAGTAGATGAAACTTATTATGTCAATGGGTCGGAAAGCAAAACGAGGGTAAGCAATGCAAGGATTTTTGAATCTCGCCTGGCTTTTGCCGGTGCCGCCCTTTCTCGCTTTTGTCGCTATCGTCCTCTTTTTGAATCGCAACAAGACGGTGAGCGCGCTCACGGCGATCGGCGGAGTGCTCGTCAGTTTTGTGCTGGGGTGGCCGATTGCATTCAGTGTGTTTATGACTCCGCATTTCGGCGAACATCCGTTGTACGGCGAACTATTCACCATCCCCACCGGCGCAACGGAGCTGATGATCGGATTTCAAGTGGACCCCGCCAACGCACTGATGATCTTCATGGTGACCTTCTTGTTGCTCATGATCTTCATCTACGCCAGCGGCTATATGACCTTTCCTTCTCATCTGCGCAAGGAAGACTACCCACTGGCGTACGCTCAGGGCAAGGATCCCCGTTACAGCCGCTTCATGGCCTACATCAGTCTGTTCGCCACCGGTATGTTGGGCCTGGTGGTGGCCAATTCGTTGTTGACCTTCTTTGTATTCTGGGAGATCATGGGCCTGTGCAGCTATCTGCTCATCGGCTTCTGGTTCGAGAAAGAGTCGGCCAAGAAGGCGGCCTTCAAGGCCTTTGTCACCACCCGCATCGGCGACGCCTTGATGTTCGCCGGCATGATGCTGCTTTACATGTGGAGCGTGGAAAATACACTGGTCTTCGAGCACATTCTGGCGCCGGAGAATATGAAGCATCTCTCCGAAATGATGGTGCATGTGCCGGTGCTCGACTTCACCACGCCGGCCATCGCCCTCATCGCCGTGTTGATCTTCTTCGGCACCATCGGCAAGAGCGCTCAATTTCCGCTGCACGTCTGGTTGCCGGACGCCATGGAAGGTCCGACCCCGGTCAGCGCATTGATCCATGCCGCGACCATGGTGTCGGCAGGCGTCTTTCTGTTGGTACGCATGTTTCCGCTCTACTACGCCGCCGGCGAGGTCGCGCCGGGCAGCATGCAGTTCGTAGCGGGCATCGGCGCCTTTACGGCGCTCTTCGCCTCGCTGATCGCCGTGGCGCAATGGGACATCAAGCGCGTGCTGGCCTACTCGACGGTGGCGCAGCTCGGCTACATGGTGGCGGCCCTGGGCACAGGCGCTTACGTGGCGGGCTTCTTCCATCTGTTGACGCATGCCTTCTTCAAAGGGTTGCTCTTCCTCGGCTCCGGCTCTGTGATTCACGGCGTTGAGCATGGTTTTCATCATGCCCATGAACACGGCCACGAAGAGCACGGCGAGCACGATGCCCATCACGGGCCGCGCCTGATCCAGCGTGCGGACGGCGTTTGGGACCCCGGCGATCCGCAGGACATGCGCAATATGGGCGGTTTGCTTCAGCGCATGCCGATCACCGGTTGGACATTCATCATCGGTGGCCTGGCGTTGGCCGGCTTCCCATTCTTTACGGCCGGTTTCTGGTCGAAGGACGAAATTCTCGCCAGCGGATGGTATACCGGTCATTGGGCGGTCTTCTGGACGTTGGCGTTTTCGGCATTGGTGACCGCTTTCTATACGGCGCGCCAGATCATGCTGACCTTCCTCGGTCAACCGCGCAGTGAGGGCGCCGCTCACGCAACGGAAAGCGTAAAGTCGATGACGGTTCCGCTGCTTCTGATCACCCCCTTTGTCATCGGTTTGGGATGGCTGGGCATCCCGAAAGATTTTCCGCTGTTGGGTGCGCTCCTGCCGAACTGGATCGAGCACCAGCTGGAGCCATACATTGAGTATCAGGCGTTTAAGTTCCCTCATCCGGAGTTTAACTTTTTGGTGCTATTGATTTCACTGGTGGTCTCGCTCGGCGGTCTTGGGTTGGGCTACTGGGTCTATCGCGATGGTCTGCCCGCAGGCCAGATTGATCCCATGCGCCGCTGGCTTGGCCCGATCTGGTGGGCGATGCACCGGAAGTTCTGGGTGGACGAGTTGTACAACTACACGGTGGTTCCTTTCACACGCGGCGCCGCCAAGTTCTTGTATTGGATCGACGATGTGTGGGTCATCGACCCGATCGTGGACGCCATCGGCCGCGTTTCGATCTGGGTTGCAGGCGTGTGTGCCCGCTTCGACGAATACGTCATCGATGGCGCCGTCAATGCGTTCGCATGGATGTCCGATCGTGCGGGCAGCCTGTTGCGCAACACGCAGAACGGTCAGGTGCAAGTGTATTTGATGGTGGTCGTCGTGTCGATCACGATCTGGTTGCTGCTCTATGCCTTGCCCTTGATCTTGACGTTGGTCTAGTCAGACGAAATCGCTTGGCAAGAGGAAGTTCGGTTTTCAGCGTGAGCATTCTATCGATTTCGCATAATCGGTGTTGAATTCCAAATCGAAGGTCTGCGGAGGAAACGTTCAATGGAATTCCTGAATCAGTGGGCGCTGCCCATTCTCGTTGTGTGGCCGCTGCTCAGCAGCATCCTGGTCTTTATGAGCAAGGATGATCGGCTGATCAAATGGGGCTCGGTCTTGGCGAGCCTGCTGCCGTTGGGCGTCAGCATTTATATGCTGGCCGCCTATGATTACAGCAAAGGCGGCATGGCGTTTGAAGTCAAGGCGCCGTGGATTCCGGCAATCAATTCAAGCATCCATCTCGGTGCAGACAATTTGAGCCTGCCGCTGATCTTCCTCACCGCCTTGCTCACAACGCTGAGCCTTTACTACAGCGCCTATGTGATCAAAGACCGGGTGCGCGAGTACTTTGGCCTCTTCCACCTGTTGGCGCTCAGCATGTTCGGCGTCTTCATTGCGTTGGACTTCGTCGTCTTTTACGTCTTCTGGGAGATCGGCCTGGTGCCGATGTATCTGCTGATCGGCATTTGGGGTGGCAAGAACCGCAACTACGCTTCGATCAAGTTCTTTATCTACACCCTGGTCGGATCGGTGGCGATGTTGCTGGCGATCTTGGGCACCTACTTCGCCACCGGCACCTTCGACATCTTAGAGGCTGCGGCGGCTCGACCGTTCGCCGACTTGCCTCCGCAGACGGCGCTTTTGTTGACCAGCTTGGCTTTCTGGGGCTTTTTCTTGGGCTTCGCTTTTAAAGTGCCGAGCTTCCCCTTCCACACCTGGCTGCCCGACGCGCACACCGAAGCGCCTACGGCAGGCAGCGTTATCCTGGCCGGCATTTTGTTGAAGTTGGGCGGCTATGGTTTTCTGCGCATTATGATCCCCCTCTATCCGACGGCTGCGTCCTACTGGGCCGAATGGGTGGTCGCTTTGGGCGCCATTGCCATCGTCTACGGCGCGCTGGTCTGCGTAGCCCAGACCGACCTGAAGCGGCTGATCGCCTATAGCTCTGTGTCGCACATGGGATATGTGGTGATGGGCATCGGCGCCGCCTCCGTGGCCTTCGGCAACCTGAGCGACCCGGCGGTCTACGACAGCGCCGCCATGGCCTTCAACGGCGCCACCATGCAGATGTTCAACCATGGTCTGATCACCGGTGCCTTGTTCTTCCTCGTCGGCGTGATCTACGAGCGCGCACACACGCGCGACCTCAGCAAATTCGGCGGCCTCAGCGTAAAGACGCCTCATTATTACGGCGTGATGATGGTGGCGGCGCTGGCGAGCTTGGGCTTGCCCGGCCTTTCCGGCTTCTGGGGTGAACTTTTCACCTTCCGCGGCGCCTTTTATCTGACCACCTATTGGGCAGCGTTCGCCGTGCTCGGCATCATCTTCGCCGCCGTCTACATCCTGTGGCGCATCATCCAAAACGTCTTCCTCGGCTCGTACGACCCGACCAAGATTACACATTGGACGACGGCGACAGGCGAGCATGCAGACGGCCCGACGGACATGGTGGGTTTTGAGAAACTTACGCTATGGCCGCTCGTGATTCTTGTGTTTATTTTGGGCGTCTATCCTACGCCGCTGCTGAACTACCTGAACGGCGCCGCCGTGCAGGTGCTGGATTTCATTCAGAGCATTCTGTAAGGGAAAAGGAGGCCGATTTTGGAAATCGGGTTTGCTTCACTGGCGCCGTTGCTGCCTGAACTCTTCGTCTCTCTAGGCGCGCTGTTGATCCTGGTGTTGGATACGGCCAGCGGCAAAGAGGGAGGGAGCAGGCGCGGCTACATGGCGCTCACGGTGCTTTTCCTGTTGCTCGGCCTGGTCGGCGCCTTTGTTCAGTTGGGTGGAAAACCGCAGACGGCAGCCTACGTTGTTGACATCGATGCCTTCTCCCTGTTTTTAAAGATGATCGTCTACACCGCCATGTTGCTCACCGCAATCGCCGGCGGCGGTTATCTCAACAAGCGCGTGAGCGGCGGCGCAGAATTTTGGTCATCGTATCTCTTCATCGCCGTGGCGATGGCGTTCGCCGTCAGCGCCAACAATCTGTTGCTCATTTTCGTGGCGATCGAGTTCTTGTCGATCACCAGCTATATTCTGGTCGGCTCCATTCGCGAAGACCTGCGCAGCACCGAAGCAGGGTTAAAATACTTCCTCTACGGCTCGGTGGCTTCTGCCGTCATGCTCTACGGCATGACCTTCATGTACGGAGCGACCGGCTCGCTGAATTTGGTCGTGATCGGGCAGACCTTCCTGGAGAATGAATCGGTGCGGCTGGCGGTGGGGCCGGCGGTGTTGTTGGTAATGACGGGCCTGGGGTTTAAGACCAGCCTGGCGCCCTTCTTTCAGTGGACGCCCGACACCTATGAAGGCGCCCCCACTCCTGTCACTGCCTATCTGTCGACGGCTTCCAAGGCGGCGGGCTTCGCCGTCATGGCGCGCGTCCTGTTGTTGGCCTTCGGGCCAAACGCAGTGGTGTGGGTGCCGGTGCTGGGCGCACTCAGCGTGCTTTCCATGTTCGCCGGCAATCTGATGGCGTTGCGCCAGACCAACGTCAAGCGCATGCTTGCCTACAGCAGCATTGCCCAAGCCGGCTACATTCTGTTGGGGCTCACCGCTGTGGTGGACTCCAGCGTTGTCGACGTGATGTCGCTTTCGATGAACGGCCTGAACGGCATGCTCATCTACTTGATCGGTTATTTGTTCACCAACATCGGCGCTTTTATGGTGGTGATGGCGGTTGAAAATATGATGGGCGGCAGCGATTACGTGCACTTTTCCGGGCTTGTGCGGCGCTCGCCGTGGCTGGCGACGGCGATGTTGATCTTCCTGCTGAGCCTTGTCGGCATTCCGTTGACCGCCGGCTTCGTGGGCAAGTTCTTTGTTTTCGGCGCTACGATTCAACACCAGTATTATTTCCTGGCCGCCATAGCGTTGATCAACGTGGCCATCTCCGCCTATTACTATATGTCATTGGCGCGTCTCATGTTCTTCCCAAGCGAAGAGGGCGAGGTGAGACCCCTTGTCGGCGCGCCCGGCATCGGCGTGCAGGCGATCGTCACGATCTGCGTGCTGGGCGTCTTTTGGGTTGGCATGTATCCGGATCTCATTATCGAGTGGGCCAACAGCGCATCTCAGTTTTTGCTCACCATTCTATAGTTCGGCGTCGGACGCCGGGGAAGCGGCGTCATGAATCGCACCAGGCGAGACCTAAAGCAGGTCTCGCCTTTTTGTCTGCGCCAAATGCGTCGCGCCTCACCGGTTCTTCAAATTGGGAGGGTGCAGGTATACTACCTGGATGATGAGAAGGGATTTGATGCGTGTGATGTTGCGTAGCGCTCTGCTTGCGCTGACGGTGGTGATAGGTGTCTGGCAGGCGCTGAGGCCGCAGTGGATGACGGCGCAGGGTGTCGCCCCAACCGCCAATCCGGTTTTGAGTCTGGCGGTGGCGCCGTTGGCGCCTAACGAAGTACTGGCCGGCGTTCTCAACTCACCGCGGCCGGCGGGCATCTATCGCAGCGTCGACGCCGGGATCAGTTGGGTCAACACGACGCCCGACCTGCCGCCGAACATCAGCATCACCTCGCTCGTCTACGACCCGCGCAACCGACGCTTCGCCTACGCTTCGGACGGAGGCGCCGGCTTTATTTTCCGCTCGTTGGATGGCGGCGCCACCTGGAGCGAAATTCCCGGTTTTCGCAACCTGCTGAGCGCCAACAGCGCCGTGGGGGTGCTGTACATGGCGGTTGAGAACGATCGTTCCGTGCTCTACGCCGGCACCCGCTTCGACGGCGTCTTTCGCAGCGAGGATGGCGGCACCACGTGGCAGCAGCTCGACCGAGGGCTGGTAGGCGAGGCGCGGCGAGTGCGCTCGTTGACCTTCTTTGGCGATGCGTTGTACGCAGGCACGCACAACGGGTTATATCGCCTGCCGGCAGGCGCCGTCGCCTGGGAAGCCGTCCCCGGCACGCCGACGACCGGCATCATCTTTAGCCTGTTGGCGGATGGAGGTGCTCTCTACGCCGGCTCCGGTTCGGCGCTCTATATCACCCGCAATGGAGAGGTCTGGACGCGCATCGCCGGCCTTCCGAACAGCGTTTACTACGATCTAGCGGCCACCGGCCGGTTCATTGTAGCCGCCAGTGACAACGGCCTATGGGTGGGGCGTGAGGAATCCTGGTCGCCGGCTACACTCGACGGCGCGCCTTACAACACGGCGGTTTACAGCGTTGCCAATACGCCGCGCGCCCCGCGCACCGTCTATGCAGGTGGAGAGGGATGGGTGGCGCGCAGCGACGACGAGGGCTTAACCTTCTTCAGCGTCGCCGCCATGCCGGCACTGAACGTGGCCGCAGCTCTGGCCACGGCCACACCCACCTCGACGCCATCGCCCACGCCGACCTTCACTGCTACGCCCACCCATACGCCGACGGATACACCCACGCCAACTTTTACGGCAACGCCTACGGACACGCCCATTCCCACGGACACGCCTACGCCAACGGCAACGCTCGCCCCGACTGAAACGCCGACGGATACGCCGATGCCGGTGCAGGTTGAGATCTCCGATGCAACGGCGACGCCACCGGAAGAGGGGACCGCTGCAGAGGTGGCGGTCGACCAGGATAATCTTTCCCCTTCGGAAAGAGACGCCAGCCGCCGCGCCATCGACGCCTTGATGCGCGTGGTGCGACCCGTCTCGCTGACCCCCGAGGCCGCACAACCCTCGAACGTTGAAGATTCATCGGACAGTCTGGCGATTGTGTTGCCGACCGCCACCCCTGTCCTTTCGGCGTCGCCGACCGCCTCGCCAACGTCGCCGTCCGAAGGGCTTTCGTCTGGCGGCGAGGCGACGATGGAAGCGACTCCGCCGATGACGCCTACGCCGCTTCCGGCCACATCGACGCCGCAAGCCATGGCGACGCCGATTGACGTGATTGCCGAGCTTAACGCGCGTTTGCCTGCCATCCTCGTGGGTGCGATCGTCGTGTTCGGTCTGGTGGTTTTGGCCGCAGGCGTATCGATTTTGCGTGGGCCGCGAGATATCTGAGCATTTGTATGATGACGCTGCAAGAACTGCTGGACATTCTTCCTGAAGCCGAGGCTACTTTTCCCAAAAATGCGTCGAGCATCGTCGTTCAGGATGTCACCGCCGACAGTCGTCGGGTGCGCCCGGGTTCGCTGTTTGTCGCCGTGTCGGGCGTTCACAATGATGGTCATCGTTTTATCTCCGCAGCAATCGCACAAGGCGCTGCAGCGGTGATCGGCGAACGCCCCCTTTCCGAAATCGACGTCGAAGTGAACGGCGCAGGGCGCACAGTCCCCTACCTGCGCGTGCGGAACAGCCGCCGCGCATTGGCCTTCGTCTGTGCAGCGCTGCAAGGGTTTCCGAGTCGGCGCCTCGCCGTCGTCGGCGTCACCGGCACCGACGGCAAGACAACGACCTCCACCATTTTGGAGTCGATCTTGCGCGCAGCGACGGCTACGACAAACGCACCCACCGGGGCGGTGGGCGTGATCACCACCGTGGGCGCACGCATTTGCGGCGAGGAGATCGACACCGGCCTGCATGTCACCACGCCCGACGCTCCTGAAGTGCAGCGCTTTCTGCGCGCCATGGTGGATGCGGGCTGTTGCTATGCGGTGGTCGAAAGTACGAGCCACGGGCTGCATCAGCAGCGCGTCGCCGCCGTCGATTTTGATGTGGCGGCGGTGACTAACATCACCCATGAACATCTCGACTATCACGGCTCGCGCGAGGCGTATGTGGCGGCCAAGGCGCTGCTCTTTCGCGCACTCTTCGCCTCTTCGCCCAAGCCGGGCGTGCCTCGCGCGGCGGTGCTCAACGCCGATGACGCAGGCAGCTACGACGCGTTGCGCGCGGCGCTGGCCGAGGAGATGGAAAGCAGCCGCCTGGACGTAGCGATCCGAAGCTATGGGATCGCCGGTCGCTCTCAGAATTCTTTAGACGTCGCCGTGGAGAACATTGCCTATGACGCCGACGCTACGCGCTTTGACCTACGCTGGTGGGGTGGTCGCTTTTCGATCGAGTCGCCGCTGATCGGCGAATTCAACGTGTACAACGCGGCGTGCGCAGCGACAGCTGCGCTGGCGCTCGGCATTGCGCCTTCGGCGGTGCAGCGCGGGGTGAAAGAAATGTCGCCTGTGCCGGGGCGAATGGAGCGCATCGACGCCGGTCAGCCCTTTTTGGCCATCGTCGACTTTGCACATACGCCGGTCAGCCTGGAGCGGGCTTTGACTACGCTCCGGCCGCTTGTCGGGCGCAACGGAGAGGGCGGCCGCTTGATCGCCATCTTCGGTTCGGCGGGGCTGCGCGACCGAGAGAAACGCTATTTGATGGGACGGGTCAGCGGCCGGCTGGCGGATTATACGATCATTACGGCAGAGGATCCGCGCACCGAGGACCTAGGGGAAATCTGTCGGGAAATTGAGCGCGGGGTGCGCGAGTTTGCAGGGCCGGACCGTTACGTCATCATTCCTGACCGCAGCGAGGCGATTCAAGCCGGCGTGGATATGGCGCAACCGGGAGATGTGGTGGCGGCCTTTGGCAAAGGACATGAACGCAGCATGTGCTTTGGCGAGATCGAATATCCGTGGAGCGACCGGGAGGCGATGCGAACGGCGTTGCAGCGTCGCGTACGATAGACGGCAACACAAACGAACGTAGCCACACCGATGGAAATTGCCGCCGCATGCACAGCGCATGCGGCGGCAGACTTTCTGCGCCTCTTCAAACTAACCGTGCACCTTTTGCAACAGATCGGCGACGATCGTTTCGGCAGGCGCGGGAAGCATCGCCTCCTGAAAGCCGAGAATGCTCACCAGCGGCGTTTCCATAATGAAGCCGGTCATATCCATGCCGATGCCGCCTTCCTCTTCGCCTCCTCCCATTGCGGCGCGCATCTGCGCCATCATCTGCTGGAAGAAGGGTTCGAAGACGGCGCGTCCACGCGGATCTTCCAGCCATTCGCGCACGGTGGATTCGCGATTGAGCAGACTGGGCAACTGCAGCGTCGATTGCAGGGTCACCGTGACCTGTGCGCGGATGTCCGCCGCAGACGCAGCGATCAGCAGGTCGAACTCGCCGTCTTCGGTCACCCATTGTTTGTGGCCTGGATGCCAGAAGGCGAAGGCGCGGAAGTCAAGAGGGATGCTCACCGTCTTCGTCTCGCCCGGCTGTAGTTCGACCTTGGCGAAGCCCTTCAGCTCCTTGGGCGGCCGTTGCAGCGAGCAGCGGCGGTCGCGCACATACACCTGCACCACTTCCTTGCCGGCCCTTTTTCCTGTGTTCGTCACGTCGACGCTGACGGTGACGCCGTCCACATCGCGGAAGGTCGAAGCGGAGACGCGCACGTTGTTGTAGGCGAAGGTTGTGTAGCTGAGGCCGTGACCAAAGGGAAAAAGTGGCGTCACCTGTTTTGCATCGTAATAGCGATAACCGATATACAGTCCTTCGCCGTAACGCACCTGCCCGTTTTCACCGGGGAAGTTGAGATGAGCAGGCGTGTCCACCAACCGCACGGGGAAAGTCTCGGCCAGCTTGCCGGAAGGGTTGACGGCGCCGTAGAGGATGTCGGCGATGGCTCCTCCGCCCGCCTGTCCCATCATCCACGCCTCCAACACCGCAGCCACGCCCTCGATCCAGTCATTCATGACCACGGCGGAGCCGTTGTGCAAAATGACGACGCACCGCGGCTGCGCAACGCTCACGGCCCGGATCAGGGCGACCTGTTGGCGGGTGAGGTCGAGATCGGCGCGGTCATACCCTTCGGACTCCTTATACGAAGGCAGGGCGATGTAGAGCAGCGCCACTTCCGCCGCCTGCGCCGCAGTCACGGCTTCGTCGATCAGCGCCTGGTCGAAGCTGTCGTCGGCGGGATAGCCGGGACAATAGGTGAGCAAAGCGTCGCCTGCGCGCGCTTGCAGCTCATCGAAGGGGCTGTCTACCCGCGTGGGGTTGATGTGCGAGCTGCCGCCACCCTGGAAATGCGGCTCCTTCGCTGCGCGACCGATCACGGCGATGCGCCGGGGATGGGTCAACGGCAGGATGCCGTTGTTCTTGAGCAGCACCATCCCTTCCGCCGCCACCTGCCGCGCCAGCGCATGATGGCCGGCGACGTCAAACGATCCGCCTTTAGCCGTCTCCGCTGCACGGAAGACGAGCTGCAGCACCCGTCGCACCGCCTCGTCGAGCACAGCTTCATCTAATTTCCCGGACCTCACGGCGTCGATCACCGCCTGGGTGCGGTGCGGCCGCGGGCCGGGCATCTCCAGGTCCAGTCCGGCCTGCAGCGCCTTGACGCGATCGTGCACGGCGCCCCAGTCGGAGACTACGAGACCTTCAAATCCCCACTCCTCTTTCAGTATTTGCGTCAACAATTGGGAGTGTTCGGAGCAATAGGTTCCGTTGAGTTTGTTGTAGGCGCACATCACCGTCCAAGGGCGCGCCTGTTTGACCACGCGCTCGAAGGCGGGTAGGTAGATTTCGCGCAGCGCGCGTTCATCGACGACGGCGTCGATGCGCATGCGCTGTGTCTCCTGGTTGTTTGCCGCGTAGTGTTTGAGGGAGGTTCCCACGCCCTTGCTCTGGATGCCCTGCACCAGGCTGGCGGCCAGCTCGCCGGCGAGGAACGGATCTTCGGAGAAGTATTCGAAGTTGCGACCACAGAGCGGCGTGCGCTTCATGTTCACGCCCGGCCCCAACAACACGCCGACGCCGAGCGCGCTTGCCTCTTCGGCAAGCGCCTGCCCCATGGTATATAACAGCTCGCGATCCCACGTCGAGGCCAGCAACGCCGCCGTCGGAAAGCAGGTGGCGGGCAGGCTCGGTGCGCCGAGCGCATGCACGTCCGGCACGCGGCGCACGCCATGAGGTCCATCCGACATGAGTAACTCGGGGATGCCGAGCCGCTCGACCGGCGTCGTCGTCCATGCGCTGGCGCCGGTGACCAACGCCGCCTTTTCTTCAAGGGTCATCTGGAGAACAAGCGATGTAATGTCTTTCATAGGTTCTCACTTTCGTTTGTGATGAAGATTTTGTTAAAGTTTTTGAGTAAACTTGGACGATGCGCCGACGATTGATTCCTCGGCAGCGATGCTTGATGAGATGAATGTACAACGCTGGGATGCGCCTCCAAAGTTTTGTACTTTTTTATGGTACACTGTTTTCGGTCTGTGTTGAAATATCTTTGCTGGATTGTTTCGGCGTCATCACGCCACAAACCCACCTTTTGTTTCACAAAAAAGTGTCTCAAGAAAGGAACCGATTCCAATGACGCATCCTTTGGTGGAGCGGCTGCGTTTCACGCGCGGCGAGCTGCAGCGCGCTCTGACCGGCGTAAGCGATGAGGAGGCGCGCAGACGCTTCCTGCCCATGAACTGCATCAGTTGGATCGTAGGCCATCTCGCCTGGCAGGAGCAGCGTTACTGGCTGCGTTTCGCTCAGGGAACCAAGCTACGGCCCGAATTGGACGCCGACTTCGCCTACGGTCGGCCCCCTAGCGCGCCGCCGTTGGAACAGGTGTTGCAGGCGTGGCACGAGGTGACCGCCGCCTCTGACCCTTGGCTCGACGGCGTCGCCACGCCGACGTTGACGGAGCCGTTCACCGTGCCGGGCTGGGGGATCACCACGAGCTACGGCTCGCTGATGTTGCGCGTGATTTACCATTATTACTTTCATATCGGCGAGATCATGGCGATTCGCCAGCTGTTGGGTCACATTGATTTGCCGGAGTTCATCGGCGATATCGATCACAAAGCGCCTTATCGACCGGAGAAAGGACTTCCGCATGTCAGTTAATCGCCCGCCTGTGGCGCTTGAATCGACCGTGATTTCCCACGGCCTTCCTTACCCACAAAATTTGTCTTTGGCGCGCGAGATGGAGAGCATCGTGCGCAGCTTTGGCGCCGAGCCACGCACCGTGGCCATTTTGCGGGGAGAGCTGCGCGCCGGCTTGAGCGATGAAGAACTGTTGCATTTGGCCACTGCGCACGATGTGCGCAAGGTGAGTCGCCGCGATCTGCCAGTCGTGGTGGCGCGACGGCTCAATGGCGCCACCACCGTGGCCACAACCATGTGGGCGGCCCACCGTTTCGGCATCGAAGTGTTCGCCACCGGCGGCATTGGTGGAGTCCATCGCGGGCGCGGAGACGACGTCAGCGCCGATCTGCAGGAGCTGGCGCAGACGCCCGTCGTGGTTGTCTGCGCAGGCGCCAAAGCGATCCTCGACCTGCCGGCGACGTTGGAGTATTTAGAGACCTTCGGCATCACCGTGGTCGGTTATGGGACAGAGGAGTTCCCGGCCTTTTACAGTCGCAGCAGTGGGCTGCGCGTGGATGTATGTTGCGACGCTCCTGAAGAAGTGGCGGCCATCTGGCGCGCCAAGCGGAGTTTAGAACTGCCGGGCGGTCTCCTGGTGGCAGTTCCGGTCCCGGTTGAAGCCGAAATTCCGGCAGCAGAGATTGAGCCGGCGATCGAGCGGGCGGTGAAGGAGGCAGAGGCGCAGCGCCTCCGCTCGGCGGAGGTGACGCCCTTTTTGCTCAAACGCATCGCCGAGTTGACCGGAGAACGCAGTTTGCAGGCAAACTTGGCGCTGTTGCGCAACAACGCTGCAGTGGCTGCCCAAATTGCAGTGGCGCTGACGGAAAAGCGATAACGCTGTGCGTGGTTCGTGTTGTGTTCGTGGATTTGTTGCGCTCTACGCAACACGAAACACGCTCAATCTGCACCGGCGGCCGCCATTTCAGGCGTAGGGGTGCTGGATTGCAGAATTTGGAGGAACTCCTTGCGCTCCAATACTTCTTTTTCCAGGAGCGCTTCGGCGACCTGAACGAGTTGGGTTCGACGGGCCTTGAGCACAGCGCGTGCGCGGTCGTGGGCTTCGCTGACGATGCGACGCACTTCTGCGTCGATCTTGCGCGCCACATCTTCGCTATAAGAGCGCTGTTGACCGAGCTCCAGACCTAAAAAGGGGTTGGATTCACCGGAATTGAGCTGAAGGGGGCCGATTACGTCGCTCATGCCGAAACGCGTCACCATCGCCTTGGCGAGCTTGGTGACACGTTCGAGGTCATTGGCGGCGCTGGTGGTCGGCTCCTCAAAGATCAGCTCCTCGGCGACGCGGCCACCCAACAGGCCGGCCAAGGTGTCTTCATATTCGGCGCGGCTGCGCAGGTTGCGATCTTCTTCGGGCAACGGCATCACATACCCCAGGGCCTGGCCGCGGCTGACGATGGTAATCTTGTTCACACCCTCGGTGTGCTCCAGCGCCTCCATGACAATGGCATGGCCTGCTTCGTGATAGGCGATCACGCGACGGTCTTCGGCGTCGAGCACGCGGCTGCGTCGCGCCGGCCCGGCCATCACGCGCTCGATCGACTCGATAAATTCCGACATGCCGATCGTGCGCTTGTTGCGTCGCGCCGCCAGGATCGCCGCCTCGTTGACCAGATTTTCGAGATCGGCGCCCACCATGCCGGCGGTCTGTGCCGCAATCAGTCCCAAGTCTACGTCCGGCGTCAACGGTTTGCCGCGCGTGTGCACCTTCAGGATTGCCTCACGGCCGCGGCGGTCCGGGCGATCGACAACGACTTTGCGGTCGAAGCGGCCTGGGCGCAGCAGCGCAGGGTCGAGGATGTCCGGTCGGTTGGTGGCGGCGATGATGACGATATTGGTATCGGTGTCGAAGCCATCCATCTCGACCAGAATCTGGTTCAGCGTCTGCTCGCGCTCATCGTTGCCGCCGCCTAACCCTGCGCCGCGGTGACGTCCCACTGCATCGATCTCGTCGATAAAAATGATGCAGGGGGAGTTCTTCTTTGCCTGCTCGAAGAGATCGCGCACGCGGCTGGCACCGACGCCGACGAACATCTCCACAAACTCGGAGCCGGAGCTGGCAAAGAAGGGCACGCCCGCCTCACCTGCGACCGCTTTGGCCAAGAGCGTCTTGCCTGTGCCGGGGGCGCCTACCATCAGCACGCCCTTGGGAATGCGTGCGCCCAGAGCCGCAAACTTTTGCGGCTCCTTGAGGAATTCAACGACTTCCTGCAGCTCCTGCTTGGCTTCATCGGAGCCGGCGACATCTGCAAAGGTGACGGTGGGCCGGTCGGCGCCTTCCATTTTGCGCGCGCGGCTGCGCCCAAATTGCATGGCGCGATTCTGTCCGCCTCCGCCCGCTTGACGCATGATAAAGATAAAGAAGGCGAAGACCAGCAGCATGGGCAGAATCATGACCAGCCAACTGAAGATGGCGCCGCTGTTCGGCGCGCTTTCGACCTCGATGGGCAGGGTCTGCAGTCGCTCCTCGCTCACGCCGAGCGCGCGCAAGGTGTCCAGCAAACTCTGATTATTTTCTTTGCGCGTCTGAAGGCGTTGCGCGCTCGATTTTAGCTGCACATACACAGTATCGCCCTGCACGAGGATGGAACGCACGTCGTCCTTGTTAATGTAGTTCGCCACCTGATTCAACCCCACCAGATTGGCAGCGTCTCCTGAGGGCGCGAAGAGAAAGCGCGACCCAATGAGCAGCAGGATCACGAGCACGATCCAAAACCAGCTTCGGCTTAACCAGTTTCCACCGTTTGAACCGGGCGGGGTGCGATGGTCAGAAGGTCGTTTGGGTGACGCCATTTTTTGTCGCTCGTTCAATTAGGAAGCAAGTCCAAATCATCAAAGTCTCTATCAGCAGCATATCGACCCAGCGCTCTGGGGTCAGTAATTCGAGTTACGGGTTGCTGCAAGGCGACGAGCCGCTATCCTCCTGTGCCCAGACCATCTTCCTTGCGAGCGATTGCGCTTCTCTCAGTCCAGCGCGTTCAATGCTTCGCGCACATCTACACCCACGCGATGGGTCTGCGCGCGATGAAGCGGCGGCAGCTGCGCAGTGCGGCGAGGGTCGGGCTGGGAAGCTTCATCCGGTTTGTCGCTGAGACATAGAATTTGACAGTGGCGCGCTTTGAGCCACAGCGCCAACTGATACACTTCTTCGGTAATGGTGATTTCGTTGGCAAGAATTTCCTGGACGCTGCTGTCGTCCGGCATGTTGCCCATATGCTCTAGGGTGCTGATGAATTCCTGGCGACGGAAGCGCTTGAAGGGCGTCGGATCGCCGATACGCACTGCGCCATTCACCGCTTCATGCACCTCGCGCAGCGCCAGACCGGCCGCAGGATTGATCATCAAGCGGCTATCCACCCAGCGGATGAACTGTTCGAAGTCTTCCAAGCTGTTGGTTTCTATTTCGTCGACAAGCTCTTCAAAGCTGATGAGGCGCGTGTTGAGCACCATGCAAATATAGGCGAGGTAGTCCTGGTTGTCGGCGGTGAGGCGGTGATAGCGCGAGCGGTTCAATTCGTTGTAGTGCCGTTCGAAGGTGGCCTGATCGAAATCTGGCCCCAGCACAGAATCCATCGTGCGATAGATGCCGGTCAGCCGGGCGCGATCGATGACTTTGTCGTTGCGCCCTTTGGCACCCAGCGCAGTCTTGTCGATATCGACGACAACCGCGGTGCGCGCGTCGAGTTGAAAGCCCTGCGCCTTGAGATCTCGAATCCAGTCGACGATAGAGGCCCAGCGATTGGCGATGGTGATACCCTTCTGTTCTGTGCGAGTCGTCGGCGTTTCGTCCAACTTTTCGACGCCGATAAAACAGGCGCTGCGCCAGCCGCCGATCTCCGCCATGTTTAGAAACGCCTGCCCGTCGTTGAAGAGCGTGTCGCCCACAAAAAGGAGCTCTTCCACCGGTGCGCTTATGCCCCGCACGGCCTGAATGCGCTTAATGAACCAGACAGCAGCTCTGGCGTAGTTTTTTTCTTGTTTGCGCGGGATCTGATCGCTGCGCAGTTCCATGTCATAGAAAGCCTGCTTGATCCCGGGCACGCGCTTGTCCAACGGCTCGAGGTTGCGATAGATCACCCAGTCCTCGCAGAAGTCGGCCAGTGAGGCGCGTCCGAAGTTCTGATACATGAACGATTTTTCACCCTTGATCGCGGCGCTAGCGGATGGTAAACGCACTGGAAACTCCTCTCAAGGTTTCTCAACCCGGTCACACTGCAGCACATACGATTCGACCGGACAGACGCCCGGCATCGATGCGCCTGTCCGGTCCTATTTTTTTAACATTTTACGCCAAGGCCGGCGATTCCGCCAACGCAGCAGCCGCTTGACCGAGATAGCCCTGCGCCACCAACAGCTCGGCGTTCAACAGGCTGCCCCCTGCAGCGCCTCGAATCGTGTTGTGACCTAGCGCCATGAATTTGTAATGGAGCAACGGATCTGGGCGCAGCCGCCCTACGACGGTGGCCATGCCCGGCACGCTGCCCGCCATGCGATCGAGGCGCGGCTGAGGGCGATCGATGCGCTCGTCGTAGAGGATGGCCGGCTGCGGCGCGCTTGGCAGCCGCAGCTGTTGAGGCAGGGGATCGTAGGTGCGCCAGGCGTCAACGATCTCTGCTTGTGTTGGGCGCTCCTCGAACTCGACGCTGATCGCTTCGAGATGGCCGTTGCGCGTCGGCACGCGATTGCAGTGGGCGCTGATCACGATGTCGGCGTAGCGGATGCGCTCGCCCTCAAAGACACCTAACAGCTTCTGTGGCTCCTTCAGCTCCATCTTTTCCTCTTCGCCGCTGATGAAGGGGATGACGTTGTCGAGGATATCCATGCTGCTCACACCCGGATAGCCCGCCCCGCTGACCGCCTGCATAGTCACGACAAAGACCTTCTTTACGCCAAAACGCACATGCAACGGGTGCAGCGCCGAGATCATGTGCGTTGTGCTGCAGTTCGGGTTGGTGAGGATGCAGCCGCTCCACCCGCGTCTGCGCTTTTGCACCTCAATCAGTTGAAGGTGCTCCGGGTTGACCTCCGGGATGAGGAGTGGCACGTCTTCGTCGTAGCGGTGATTGCGGGCGTTGCTGCAAACCACATAGCCCGCAGCGGCGAACTCCTCTTCGATCTCGCCGGCCGTCTCCGAAGGCAAGGCGCTGAAAACGATCTGGCAATCTGGGCCTGGCTCGCAGGCGAGCACCGGCATCTCACGCACGGCTTCCGGCATGTCCCCACGCAAATTCCAGCGGCAGGCCTCAACGTAGCATTTGCCTGCGCTGCGCTCCGAAGCGAAAAGGGCCGTAATCTCAAACCAGGGATGCCCTTGCAACATCTGCACAAAGCGTTGTCCGACGGCGCCGGTTGCGCCGAGAACGCCGACCTTAATTTTTTTCATCGTTCTGCACTCCTACAGTGAAAAATGCCGATCCTGGGAATCCACTAGAACTTGCACAGGCAGCTCATCTTCCACGAAGTGGAAAGCCACCTGGAAGGCGGGCGTATGCCTCTTCACCATGTCTCCACAAAATCTATCCACAAGCTATCCACGCAACCATTGATCAACGCAATAAGGCCAGTTCCACGATGTCGCTTAGGACGCCGGCCGCCGTTGCATCGACCCCGGCGCCGCGTCCCTGAATGACGAGCGGCGTCGGCTGATACCAGCGCGTGTGGAATTCGACGAGGTTGTCGGCTCCGCGCAGTTGCCCGAGCGGGCTGTTGGCGTCTACCGTCTGCGGCCCCACGGTGCAGCGTCCTTCGGCCACTGTCGCCACATAACGCAGCACCCTACCTTGCGCAGCCGCTTCGTCGACGAAATGTTGGAAGTGGGCATCGAGCGAGGGCAGCGCCTCGAGAAATTCCGCCACCGAAAGGGAAGCCATTTCCGCCGGATAGAGGCCGGTGACGGCGACGTCCGCAAGCTCGATGCGCCAGCCTAGCCCGCGCGCCAGGATAAGCGCCTTGCGCGCCACATCGACGCCGCCGAGATCGTCGCGTGGGTCGGGTTCGGTATAGCCGAGCCGATGCGCCTCGCGCACGACTTCGCTGAATGGGCGCCCTTGCTGTAGGCCGGTCATGACGTAGCCCAAGGTGCCGCTCAACGCGCCGGCGATGCGGGTGATTGAATCCCCGGCGGTGAGCAGCCGATGGAGTGTGGCGATGACGGGCAGCCCGGCGCCACAGGTCGTTTCCCAGCGCGCAGCGGTGAGCTGGCGCGGTGGGCGTCCGTTCACGGTGGCCCCGGCTCTGGTGAGCCGGTCGTACACCTCCTGTTCGATCGTCAAGGGTTTCTTGTTGGCGAGGACGACCCGATATCCGCGTTCCAGCGCTGTAATCAGCGCCGGGGCGGTCGTTGCGGTGGCCGTGCAGTCAACGACGATGGCGTTGGGCCGGCCGGCGACATCTACGATGGCAGCGAGGTCTTGCTGCGGGCCGCCTTGCGCGTGATCGGCGAGCCGGCCGCCCCGCTTTTTGAAATCAATGATGTCGAGGAGAGTAACGTCCTCGATAGCTTCTCCTAAAGCAACGACGGCGCCATCGCGGTCACAGACTGCTACAATCGGCAATTCTAGATCGAACTCCGTGGCATGGTGTGCTCGATTTTGCACGATCTGGCGAATCAGTGCGCTGCCGACCCCACCCACGCCAAAGAGAATAATCGGTGCGTGACGCATGATACTCCCACAGGTGGGATGTTTTTTGAACATCCACTTTTATTGCGGCATCTTTTATTAATTTTAAACAGCAATGAATTTTACCACGAGCAAAAGAAACGCAATAACCCGGCAGGCAGGTCGCCAAAAAAAGTCCCGTCGATCCAGATCGACGGGACTTTTTATGGTTTGAAAGTCCCGGCAGCGGGCGCTCCGGGTGCTTTCGGTTGGCCGGTGAGAAGGCACCGGCATCGGAACAACAGCGCATTTATACTATCAAACAAATTCCTGAAAAAATCGTGAAGAGAGGTTAAAGGTTTGATGAGAAGTTTGCGGTCAATCGTCTCACAATTTTTTCAGAACGTCCGGCTGCTAGGCTGAGAACAGTGCATGCAGGGACGAACTCCCTGCGCAACGGTCAATGCTTGCACGGCTCACCCATGTTCAATTGAGGAAGATTATGACCCGATCAAACGGCGATGCACCGTATTACAACCTCTACATCAATGGTCAGTGGCGGGCACCGATCGCCGAACAATATCGCCCCACCATTGACCCTTCCACCGGTGAAACGCTCGGCATGATTGCGCAGGCGGACATTGAAGACACGCGGTTGGCGATTCGCGCCGCGCGGGAGGCGTTCGACGACGGCTACTGGCCCAGTATGCCGCCGGGGGAGCGCTCGCGGCTGCTGCATGCGCTCGTCGACGCCATCGAAGCGCGGCAGGACGAAATCGCCGACGCCGAGATGCGCGACGGCGGCTGTACCTGGCGCAAAGCGCACCTGCTCGACATCCCGGTGGGGTTGATTCATTTCCGCCATTTCGCCAAACTGGCCGATATGGAGCCGCTGGAGCCGGTGCCCCAGATCACCTTTCCGGCGCTTTCATACAACTTTGTCATCCGCGAACCGTTCGGCGTCTGCGGACAGATCATTCCATGGAATTTCCCGTTTTTGATGGCGATCTGGAAGATTGCGCCGGCGCTGGCAGCGGGCAACACCGTCGTCATCAAGCCTGCCAGCTTCACGCCCTTGAGCCTCCTCAAGATGACTGAAATCATCCATGAGACCGGACTGCTGCCGCCGGGCGTGCTCAATGTCGTCACCGGGCCGGGACAAGTGGTGGGGCCGGAAATCTGCACGAATCCAATGGTTGACAAGATCGCCTTCACAGGCAGCACCGAGGTCGGCCGAGAAGTTATGCAGCAGGCTGCCGGCACCATCAAAAAGGTCACGTTGGAGCTTGGGGGCAAAAGCCCGAACATCATCCTGGAAGACGCCGACCTCGACCTGGCGGTGGACGGCAGCCTATGGGCCACTTTTATGCACAACGGTCAGGCATGCGAGTCGGGCACACGGCTTTTCGTGCCGGAGAGCATCTACGATGAATTTCTGGAGCGGCTCATCGACCGCGCCTCGAAGCTGCGGGTGGGGCTTTCCAGCAGCGGTGACACCGACCTTGGCCCGGTGATCTCGGCCGGCCAGTTGAGAACCATCGAGGAATACATTCGTCTGGGCATCGAGGAGGGCGCCACGCCGATGCTGCTTGGCAAGCGCCCCGAAGACCCGGAATTGCAAAACGGATTCTTTATCACGCCGACCATCTTCACCGATGTCGACAATTCGATGCGTATCGCTCAGGAGGAAATTTTTGGACCGGTGCTTTGCGTGATCAAATATGATGGGTTGGAGGACGCCATCCGTATGGCGAACGACACCATCTATGGGTTGGCGGCGGGCGTGTGGAGTCGCGACATCGAGACGGCAGTCAGCGTGGCGAAGCGCATCCGCGCCGGCACGGTTTGGATCAACGACTATCACATGATCAACGCCGAGGCGCCCTTTGGCGGCTACAAGCAGAGCGGCGTCGGCCGTGAGTTGGGGACTTGGGGGTTGAAAGAGTATTTGGAAATTAAGCACATTCACGTGCCGCTCAACAATGAACGCAGCGGCAAGTTCTGGTTCGATATCGTCGCCCCGCGGATGCCCGAGTAGAATCTTTTGTTTTTCCTCTTGAAAAGCGGGCCGTCTCCAGGACGGCCCGCTTTTCACTTTTGGAACCCTCAGTCGACAAGACCTTCTTGACAAAGTTCAGCGTCTGCCCGCCCGACGTGCGGCTCACCAGGTTGCCGTTGGCGTCGTAGGCGGAGCTGCGCCCCTTGCTCACCGCGTGCTTGTGCGCAGCGTCGCCGTAGACATGACCACCACGTGCGCACGCCGTCGACATGTCGACGTTCTCGGCGCAACGCTTGCCCCCGGCGACTACGTCCGGTCATCCTCCGCGCGGTGAAGGTCTCCGATGTGTTTGAGTTCTTCCTTCAGCCACGCAAATTGCTCCGGCGTGATGCCCGTCGCCTGCGTGATCAACGGCCACTCGGCGCCAACCGCCAGCAGG